>JAUUYL010000057.1 GCA_030590485.1 Lentisphaerota bacterium
AGTAAGGCGCTCAAGGAGGATCCGGCTAAGTATATCAAGAAGCTTGAAGATTCCGGTGTTGTTCTTGACAGGGTTCCCGAGGCGAAATCCAAAAAGAAGAAGTAAATGAATAATATCCTTACAATCAGACGCATGTTCTCGCTTTTATGCGCAGGTATGGTTGTGGCGGGCGGCTATACATCTCTTGCAGAAGAAGATACATATGGTAAGCATGAAGAGATAGCGCAGACGTTCTATAGTTCGGAAGTCAAAGGTGTGGAGGGTCAGAAGCTTTTTGACGAGAAGAGTTCTGCTGATGATTATATTAGTTACTCTTTTATGCATAACAATGAACTGAAGGCGTCTTTCAGGCGTTGGGAGTATGCCTTGGAGAAGGCGCGTCAGGCCGGCTATCTGGACGAGCCAGTGTTGACCTTTGAGCAGGCTGTTGACAAGGTCGATTTGGATTATCGCATCGGGCTTTCTCAGCCTATACCGTGGTATGGAAAGAGGGCGTTGAGAAAAAAGATCGGTGTAGCTGAAGCTGACGCGGCGATGTATCAGTTTGAGACCATCAAGACGGAGCTTTTCATGATGGTGGTCAAGGCATTCAACGAATATCTGTACCTTGGCCGTGTTATAGAGGTTGCGCGCGAGGATCTGAGTTTATTGTCCGATTTGGAAAAGGTTGTGCAGGCGAAGTATAAGGCCAATGGGGCTGAGTTTTCCGATTTAACTAAAGTTCAGGTTGAAATAGACAAATTAAAGAATGAGCTAGCGACTTTTAAGGATGAGCGTTTAGTGAGATCCAGCAGACTGGCGAGTCAGCTCGATCTGGATACAGAGACATTGCTTCCCTGGCCTGCTTCGACGGAGCGCGCTCAGGCCGATATTCCCGAGGACGTCCTGTTTGATCTTCTGGCGGATCTTAACCCTGAACTAAAAGTTATGGCTTCTGTTCTGGAACGTGATGGTTACGCTAAGAGGCTCGCTGGAAAGAGCCATTACCCCAATTTCACTATTGGTGCAGGATGGATGCAGATGCCGGAGAATGAGGCGAGGGAAAGCATGAGTGATACGAGTTTTATGGTCGGAATCAAGATTCCGCTTTGGCAGAGGAAGTATGCATCTGAGCGTAGAGGTGCGGCTGCGATGGTCAATGCTACGCGTGAGGCGCGCACTCATTTGAAAAACAATTTGAAGGTCGAATTGAGGGAGGCGATATTTAAAAGCAAGGACGCCTCGAGACGGATCAGGCTTTTTGAAGATTCTTTGATTCCGAAGGGGGTGCAGGCTCTTGAGGTTGCGAGGCAGGATTATACTAATGGTAAGACTGGCTTCATGATGTTGATTGATGCTCAGCGAACTTTGCTTGAGTTCAAGATCATGCGTGAGCGTGCTTTGGCTGATAGGGGAATAGCTTTGGCTGAGATAGGTTGTTGTGTGGGTAAGTATGGGTCACCATCTGAGTGGATCAAGGAAATTGCACAAGAAAATTCCGGTAAAGATAAGGCCGTTAAGAAAGGGGAAAAATGAATTTCTCTAAAAAACTGAGTATCAGTATAAGAGTCGTTGTGGTGTTGTGTCTTGTTTTTGCTGTTGTGGGGTTTTTGCTACGTGGGCTTATGGGGGGAGGCGGCGATGGAAGTGGTGTTGAACAGGAAATGGCAGCTACAAAGTATGTATGCCCAATGAATGTTTCGTATCATCCTTATTTTTCCAGTATGGAGCCGGATGAGAAGTGTGGTTACTGCGGAATGGATCTTATTGCTGAGAGTGATGTCGGTTCTGATGAGGGCGAGCGTATATTGGTTATGTCGGAGGCGGCTATTAAGCTGGCTGAGATCGAGACCAGGCTTGTTGAGCGTCGTTTTGTGGACATGGAGATTCCTCTGGTCGGGAAGATCGATTTTGATGAGACGAGGATCAAGACGATAAGTTCATGGGTCGACGGGCGGCTTGAGCGATTGTTTGTTGATTATACCGGTATTACCGTGAACAAGGGCGATCATCTTGTAGAGATATACAGTCCGACTTTTTATTCCGCGCAGGAGGAGATGCTGCAGGCATTAAAGACTGCCGACAAGGTTCCGGCGGGCGCAGACGCGCATGTTAAGAAGATGGCGCAAAGGACTGTTGAGGCGGTGAGGGAGAAGTTGAAGTTGCTGGGGTTGAATGAGGATCAAATAGTGCAACTGGAGAAGGAGCGTAAGACTTCCGCACGGGTGGAGATCCGGGCGCCTATTGGCGGCATTGTTATACACAAGGCCGTTAAAGAGGGGATGTATGTCAAAACCGGAACGCATATATATACGGTTGCTGACATGACGAAGCTTTGGGTCAAGCTCGATGCCTATGAGAGTGATCTGCCGTGGTTGAAGTATGGTCAGGATGTTGTGATGCGGACGGAGGCTTTTGGTGATCAGCCGTTTCATGGTTGGATATCTTTTATTGATCCTGTTCTTGATCCTCATACCCGGACAGTAAAGGTACGTGTTGTGGTCGATAATCCAGACGGTCTACTCAGGCCTAACATGTTTGTCCGTGCTGTTGTTAAGGCGAAGATTGGGGATGGGGGTGTAGTGTTGGCGGAGGATTTGAAAGACAAGTGGATCTGTCCGATGCATCCGGAAGTCGTGAAAGACGGGAAGGATGATTGTGATATATGCGGAATGGATCTGGTGCCGGCAGTTGATCTTGGCTATGCGAAGCAGGGCGAGGTGACGGCGCCGTTGGTTGTTCCGGGTAGTGCGGTGATGATTACCGGGAAGCGTGCTATCGTTTATGTGCGCAAAGAGAATAAAGACAGGCCGGCTTTTGAGGGGGTGGAGATAGAGCTTGGTCCGCGTGCGGGCGATTATTACCTGGTCAGATCGGGACTTGAGGAGGGGCAGAAAGTTGTTGCTAATGGTAGTTTTAAGATCGACTCGGCTTTGCAGCTGCGTGCCAAGCCGAGTATGATGAGCCCTGACGGCGGCGTAGCTGTTCCTGTGCATCATGGGGCTCATGAGGGAGTTGCTGAAAAACCTGCTCCGAAGGGTAAGCCTCAGGAGCTGTGTCCTATTATGGGAGGCAAGATCAATAAGAAAGTATATAAGGATTATAAAGGTCATCGCGTATACTTTTGCTGTCCGGGCTGTGACAAACCATTTATGGAAGATCCTGATGGGCACATCGGGAAGATGCTTAAGAATGGTATAAAGTTAGATAAGACGCCTGAAGTGCAGGAGGCTGGTCATGAAGGACATGGGGAATAGCATCCAATTTGGAGAGGACAGAGGGATGATAGCCCGGGGAGTTGCGTTCTGTCTGCAGAACAAGCTCGTGGTGATCCTTGTTTTCATGATGTTTCTGTTTTGGGGGCTTCTTACGGCTCCTTTTGACTGGAATGTTTTCGGTATGAATCGTTCTCCGGTGCCCGTTGATGCGATACCTGACATAGGAGAGAACCAGCAGATAGTTTTTACCAAGTGGCAGGGTAGATCACCGCAGGACATTGAAGATCAGATTACCTATCCGCTGACATCGGCTTTGCTGGGGATACCGGGCGTAAAGACGATACGCAGTTTTTCGATGTTCGGGTTTTCGTCGATCTACATTATTTTCGAAGAAAAATCGCCCTGGCGTTTCTGGGAGGAAGAAGGGGGTTTCTACTGGACCAGGATCAGGGTACTCGAAAAGCTTAATTCTCTTGCTCCCGGCACTTTGCCTGCGGATGTAAAGCCTACGCTGGGTCCGGATGCGACGTCGTTGGGGCAGATATTCTGGTATACGCTGGAAGGTGTTAACGAGGCGGGTGATCCGACTGGCGGCTGGGATCCGCAAGAGTTGCGCAGTATTCAGGACTGGCAGGTGCGTTTTGAGCTGCTTTCTGTTCCAGGTGTATCGGAGGTGGCTTCGGTCGGCGGGTTTGTTCAGGAGTATCAGGTTGAGATAGATCCAGATGCAATGCGGGCGCACGGTGTTACGCTTCAGCAGGTGGTTGGAGCTGTAAAAGACAGCAATCTTGATATCGGCGCGCGTACGATGGAGATCAATAGTGTTGAATATATAATTCGTGGGCTTGGTTTTATTAAGACGATTGCTGATATCGAAAGTGCTGTTGTCAGTGTTGAGGGGAATGTTCCTCTTCGTGTTAAGGATGTTGCCCGTGTTGTTATGGGGCCTGCTCTGCGCCGTGGAGCGTTGGACAAGGGTGGTGCTGAAGCTGTTGGGGGTGTTGTTGTGGTGCGTTATGGCGCTAATCCTCTGGAGGTGATCAAGCGGGTCAAGGAGAAGATAAAAAACATATCAATTGCAATGCCGTCCAAGACTGTTGAGGTTGCTGATGGCGAAGGTGTCAAGAAGGTCCTTTCGCGGGTAAAGATAGTTCCGTTTTATGATCGAACGGTCCTGATCAATGAGACGCTGGGTACTTTACAAAGGGCTTTGAGCGACGAGATCCTGGTTACTATAATTGTTGTGTTAGTTCTGTTGATGCATTTCCGCAGTTCGATACTTATTGCCGGTCTTTTGCCTCTGGCCGTACTTTTGTGCTTCATACTGATGAGGGTCTTTCGGGTTGACGCAAATATTGTAGCGCTTTCGGGGATTGCCATAGCAATAGGCACGATGGTTGATATGGGAATAGTACTCAGTGAGAATATTCTCAGTCATCTTGAGCGGCTGGACAAAGCAAAGAGTACGGTGCAGGCTGTTTATGATGCTACAGTTGAAGTCGGCGGAGCTGTTGTGACTGCTGTTCTTACTACGGTGGTCAGTTTTCTTCCTGTTTTTGTTATGACAGCCGCGGAGGGAAAACTCTTTAAGCCATTGGCCTGGACAAAGACTTTTGCACTTATCTCGGCGCTGATAGTTTCTCTTGCGCTCATACCCCCGTTGGCGTCGATGTTGTTTAAGAGGAAGGCTTCTTCCGGGAGTAATGCCGGGGAAGGCAAGTCGGGAAGTCATTTTCTGAACTGGCTGGCTGCCGGTTTCGTTACGGTTTTATTGTGCAAGCATTGGATGCCGATGGGCGTCGAGAAGGGGCTTTTTCTTAATATTCTGTTTGTTGTCGGGATTATAGGTGGGACGCTGGGGCTTTTTCATCTAGTGCAGAAGAGGTATGACCTGATTTTGAAATGGTGTTTGGGCAATAAGCTGAAGTTTCTCTCCTTACCATTAGTGATTATTATAGCGGGGTTTTCTATCTGGAGCGGGTTGGGTAAGGAATTCATGCCAAGGCTGGACGAGGGATCTTTCCTTTTTATGCCGAGCACCATGCCGCATGCTTCTATAGGTGAGTCTATGGATGTTCTGAGTAAGCAGGATATGGCAATAAGCGGTATTCCAGAAGTCGAGAATGTGGTTGGGAAGATAGGGCGTGCCGATTCGCCGCTTGATCCTGCTCCGGTTTCTATGATCGAGACAGTGATTAATTATTATCCCGAATACATTATTGATGAGTCGGGCAGGCGAAAGACCTTCAAATTCAAGAAACGCGAGGTCGATTATTTCAGGAACGAGAATGGAGCTAAGATTCTTGCTGTTGACGGGAAGCCTTATAAAGTAAAAGGCCGTTTCGTTCGGGATGAAGCCGGGGTGCTTGTTCCGGACAAGGGGGGGCGTCCGTTCAGGTTATGGCGGCCTGTGCTTGATCCTCAGTTGAATGAGGGGCGTGAAGAATGGGGAGGGGTTGGTTCTCCTGATGATATATGGCAGGAGATATTGAGGGTCACGGAGATACCGGGTACGACTTCGGCCTCTTTTCTTCAGCCTATTTCGGCTCGTATTGTAATGTTGCAGAGTGGCATGAGGGCGCCGATGGGTGTGAAGATCTACGGCAAGGGTAAGGTTACACTCGAAGATCTTGAGCGGACGGGTATTGCAATAGAGAAGATCTTGAGGGAGGTGCCTTCCGTAAAAGCTGCGTCGGTTACTGCTGAGCGGATAGTCGGCAAGCCTTATCTGGAGCTGGATCTGGACAGGCAGGCGATAGCGCGGTATGGGGTCAGTATTGCTGATGTACAGAATGTTATTCAAACGGCGGTTGGCGGTATGCATGTTACTGCGACTGTTGAAGGCCGGGAGCGATATAATGTGCTCGTTCGCTACAAGAGAGAGCTTCGTGATTCGATTGAATCTCTTGAGCGGGTGTTGGTTCCTGCGGCTGGGCTGGGTGGAGGTCAGCAGGTTCCCCTGAAGGAGCTTATAACTGGCCGATCGGTGTCATACAGGAGAGGTGCGCAGGTGATCAAGAGTGAAGACGGTGCGCTGGTGGCGTATGTCCTTTTTGATAAGAAGCCGGGTTTCGCTGAAATGGACGTCAAGGAGGATGCTGAACGTCATTTGCTTGAGGCTATTAAGCATAAGCAGCTTGAGTTACCTGCCGGGGTGACGTTCAAATTTGCAGGCACTTTCGAAAATCAGGTTCGGAGCAGGAAGACGTTGATGATGGTTTTGCCTGTAGCTCTATTTGTTATATTTATTATTTTGTATCTTCAGTTCAGATCAGTATCAACATCGCTGTTGGTCTTTTCCGGTATTGCTGTTGCCTGGGCGGGTGGTTTCGTGATGATCTGGCTTTATGGTCAATCATGGTTCCTTGATTTCTCTATTATGGGTCAGGACATGCGTGAGTTGTTTCAGGTTCATCCTATTAATCTGAGTGTAGCTGTTTGGGTCGGGTTTCTTGCTTTGTTCGGTATTGCTACAGATGACGGTGTGGTGATGGCGACGTATCTTACTCAGACTTTCAGGAAGAAGGTGCCGGATTCCATGAGGTCGATTCGAGCGGCTACTTTGGAGGCTGGCCTTCGCCGTGTGCGGCCTTGCCTGATGACTACCGCCACAACGATTCTTGCGTTGATACCTGTATTGACTTCAACGGGCAAGGGCGCGGATATAATGGTGCCGATGGCGATACCTGTATTTGGGGGAATGATATTTGAGGTCATAACCATGTTTGTTGTTCCTGTGCTTTATTGCGCTGTTGCTGAGAGAAGGCTTGGAAAGCCGCGTGTTGCTGGCGATGCTCAGGAGGTGTGATTTGAATTTACTTATAGATATAGCAGTGGCGTTCTGGGGTACGCTGTGTGATATGTCGCCATACCTGCTTTTTGGTTTTTTGATGGCGGGTGTGTTGTCCGTGCTGATATCGCCTGAGCTCATTCAGAAGCATCTTGGTAAAGGAGGTATTGCTTCTATTCTGAAGGCTTCGTTTTTCGGGGTGCCGCTACCTCTATGTTCCTGTTCTGTGATACCTGTTGCGACGTCATTGCGGCGTCATGGTGCGAGTAAGGGTGCGACGACGGCGTTTCTGTTGTCGACCCCGCAGACTGGCGTTGATAGCATTATGGCAACCTTAGCCTTGCTCGGTCCTGTGTTTGCAATATTCAGGCCGTTGGCGGCATTTGTTTCCGGTTTGATTGGGGGCTCTATTGTCGAGTGGACTGATTCTGATGTTATGGAGTCAGAAGTTAAGGAATGTACAGACGAATGTTGTTCTGCTGATGCTAAGGGTTCAAAACTGAAAAGAATAATCAGGTATGGATTTGTTGTGTTGCCTCGAGATATTGCCAAGCCTTTATTGTTGGGGCTTGTAATTGCCGGAGGTATTGCCGCGCTTGTGCCGGAGACTTTTTTTGCTGAGTTTCTTGGTGTGGGCATTCTTTCCATGCTGGTTATGATGCTGCTTGGGATTCCTGTTTACGTTTGTGCGACAGCATCGATTCCTGTTGCGGCGGCGATGATGTTGAAAGGGGTAACGCCAGGTGCGGCGCTTGTGTTTCTGATGACGGGGCCGGCGACGAATGCGGCGGCTATTGCTGCGCTCTGGAAGATAATGGGGAAGAAGACAACATTGATATATATGGCCATTGTGGCGGGCACGGCGCTTGGCTCCGGCTTGTTGCTCGATTTCTTTTTTGATTTTGCCGGGTTGTCATCATCTCAGACGATGGGCTGGATGTTGCCGCAAAGTTTCAAGGTCTTTTGTGCGCTTCTTTTGATTGTTATTCTTTTTGCCGCAATTATTGAGCAGTATCGAAGTAGGGAGTCATGTTGTTGCGCGGATGCCGGGACAAATCATGAGCATTAAGCCGAGTCTGGAGCAGATATACCGCAAGTACAACAGGAGAAAATATGTATCTCCTGATCCTTTGCAGTTTCTGTATGGGTACTCGGATGTGCGGGACAGGGAAATCGTTGCTCTTATTGCGTCATCTCTGGCATATGGGCGGGTCGCTCAGATATTAAAGAGTGTTGAGAAGGTGTTGAATGAGATGGGGCCGTCGCCTTGTGACTTTCTTGTTGGCGTAAAATCGAGAAGGCTTGAGAAAGTCTACGCAGGTTTCAAACATCGTTTTACGACTGACGAGGAGTTGGTTTCGATGCTTTTGGGTATTGGCCGTGTGATTGGCGAGTATGGCTCGCTTAATGAATGTTTTGTTTCGGGGTTGAGTCGCAGTGATGACAATATATTGCCGGCCTTGCAGAAGTTTGTTGATGAGGTCGGGTCAGACGGGAAGTATCTTCTTCCGTCTCCCTCGCGCGGCAGTGCGTGCAAAAGGTTGAATCTTTTTCTGCGTTGGATGGTCAGGAAAGACGCGGTTGATCCTGGCGGTTGGAAGGGTGTGTCGAAGGGTAAGCTGATAGTGCCTTTGGATACGCATATGGCGCGGATAGGTCAGATGCTTGGCTTTACATCCAGAAAGTCTGCCGACATGAAGATGGCTCGGGAGATAACGGATGCCTTTGGTGAATTTGCGCCGAGGGATCCGGTTAAATACGATTTTTCACTTACGCGTTTCGGTATTCGAGAAGAGTTGGATATGTCTGAACTGGCTGAGCATGTGACTAGAGTCTAGTCGTCATTACCTTCTGTTACTATATCGTTTCCGGCGTCGAACGTTTCTTCCTTCAGGTGTGGTATGATTTTATCCATTTGGGCGTCGGTTATGCCGCCGAACAGTGCGTGGGATTGTAGAGATTGTGTATCTATTGTAGACATGGTGAATAGTATTGAAAGAGTTCCTGTAATAGTTCAAAATGTCTGTCCTTAAGAATGGTATCATTTTTGTGTTAAAAAGAAAGAGGAAAAGCGATATGTCTACGTTAAAGCGCCCGGTGGCAGTTATTATCAGAGATGGTTGGGGTTTCAGTGAAAATGCAGAAGGGAATGCGGTTTTAGCTGCTGATACGCCGAATATTGACGCATATAAGAAAGAGTATCCCTGGACGATGTTGGACTGTTCTGGTGAGCCGGTTGGGTTGCCTGATGGTTACCAGGGGTCGAGTGAGGTCGGGCATCTGAATATGGGTGCGGGCAGGATTGTTAAGCAGGAGCTCAAGCGGATTGATGACGGGCTTCGGACAGGCGAACTTTTCGAGGTTGAGAAATGGAAGAATCTTGTGGCGAACTGGAAGAGCAATGGAAGTCGGCTCCATCTTTTCGGGTTGCTTCAGGACGAGGGAGTGCATGCGCATCAGGAGCATTTATTTAAGATCATGCGCAGGGCTCGCGAGGAATATCCTGATGGCGATATAGTCATACATCCTTTTCTTGATGGGCGCGATACTCCGCCGCGCAGTACGCTGGAATACATGGCGAAGTTGTGTTTGGTCATGAAGGAGGTTGGCGGTTGTAGTATAGGTACTGTTATGGGGCGTTATTATTCTATGGACCGGTCCAGGAACTGGAATCTGACGGATATTGCTTATCATTGTATTGTTTGTGGAGATGGCCGGACAGCGGAGAGTGCCGGGGCGGCGGTGGAGGAGTCGTATGCTAATGACAAGACGCCTGATGGTGCGGAGATGTGTGATGAATATATTCTTCCCTATTGCATCGATGGTTATGAAGGAGTGAAGGATGGTGATTGTGTTCTTCATACGAATTATCGTCAGGACAGAGCGATACAGCTTACATTGGCGTTTGTAGATCCATCTTACGAGGGTGAGTTGAAAGAGACGCGTGATGTGACATACCTTGGCTTGACTAGATATTATGATGAGTTTGAAGAGTACATGATGGGGCCGATGACTGAAGGCGGTGGAATGGATAAGTTGCTTGGTGAGGTGGTTGCCGATGCTGGTTTGAAGCAGTTGAGGATTGCTGAGACGCAGAAGTTTCGTCATGTGACAAGTTTCTTTAATGGTAAGTCCACGACGCCTTACGCTGGTGAGGATCAGGTGCAAGTCCAGGGTCGGTTTGATCCTGCAATGTTCGCGAGTCATCCGGAAATGGAGGCTTTTAATGTTGCCGACGAGCTGTTGAAAAGGCTTGCGGAAAACACCTATGATCTCATTGTGGTTAATTTCGCTAATGGTGACATGGTGGGGCATACGGGTGATTTTGATGCGGCGCGCAAGGCAATTGAGGTGGTAGATGAGTGTGTAGGGAAGGTTGTTGATCGTTTGCTTGAGCTTGATGGGCAGGTATTGATAACGGCGGATCATGGTAATTCTGAAGAGATGGTAGATGCTGAGACGGGCATGACGAAGACCAGCCATACTTTGAATCCTGTGGAATGCATATATGTTGCCAATGACGCGCCTGGAAAAGAAATGATTGATCATGGCAAGTTGTCTGACATCGCGCCTACGGTATTGAGTTTGCTGGGTGTTGATGTTCCTGCAGAGATGACGGCCGAGATATTGATTAAGAAAACGTGAAACGTGATGATTGCGGGATGTGTGTTTATGGGCTTAGGGGCTCTGATTTGAGTGGTTTAATGGTTAATGGTTTAAAGCATAGCGTATTATGGGTTGTATTGATGGGACTGGTGTGTTCGGTTTCGACTGTGCAGGCTTTGAACATTGTCAGTTCGTACAGTCCGCGCAATCGGGAGCGGCCTCGTCGTAAGCGCACGGACTATATTATTCTTCATACTACTGAAGCTGCCGCAAAGGGTTCGCTTGCGAAGTTGAAAGCGAATGGTGAGGCTCATTATTTTATTGATAATTACGGCAAGGTGTCTCGAATTATAGAGAAGCACCGGGTGGCTTTTCATGCGGGCCGAAGCATGTGGGACGGGAAGACTAACATCGATAATTATTCTATTGGCATAGAGGTCGCAGGTTATCATAACAGGGATATTACGAGTGCGCAGTACAGAGCCTTGAAGGAGTTGGTGGGTGAGTTGCAGAAGGTTTACCGGATTCCTGATGAGAAGGTGTTGACGCATTCCATGGTGGCTTATGGAGCACCAAACCGGTGGCATAGAAAGTCGCATCGCGGGCGGAAGAGGTGTGGGATGCTTTTTGCGCGGCGATCGGTTCGCGAGAAGCTTGGGCTGACCCGCCAGCCTTTATATGATCCTGATGTGAAGGCGCGTCGGCTTGTCAATGCGGATCCTTTTCTGGCGAAGGTGCTTTACGGAAGCGCGCGTGAGCAGAAAACGGCGGCTTCTCATTTTAGTGGATCGGGTGCTAATGTTATATCCGGTGGGCGTTCGGCCTGGGATATTGCTCGTGACAAGTACAGGAGTTCGGATACGGTTTATGTGTATCCGAACGGCCGACGTTTCAAGGGGAATGAGGTCAAGGACTGGCGAAAGGTGCCTGTCGGGACGAAGGTTTTAATGGGCAGTCAGCGTGATAATGAGTTTGAGGGGGTTAAGGTTGTGGGGTCTGACGGAAATATGGCTCAGGAGATAGCGGGGGACGAGTACAATAAAGCTTCCACTATATATATACTGCCAAACAAGCAAATCAAAGGTGGCAACGAATTTACAGATTCTGATTGGAAAAAGCTTCCATCAAAGACGAGGATATTGGTAGGATACGTCCAAGGCGGCAAGGTGTCGGTCAAGCGAACGGCTTTTGATATTTGCGGCAAGCGGTGGAATTTTCCATCGACGTATTATATGTATCCTGATGGAACTATTAAAGCTGGCGATATGATAGATGAGCGGGGAATGCCGACGGGGACGTACGTTTTTTACAGAAGATAGATATATGAAATTGATTCTTACATCAGGGCCGGGAATCGGCAATAAGTACAAGATTGACCGAGATGTCAATATTGGCAGAGATGTCTCCAATGATATTGTTATTGAGGATCCTTCCGTCTCATTGATTCACTGCAGAGTAGAGTTTGATGGTATTCGCGCCTGCGTCAAGGATCTTGGCTCCACGAATGGTATAAAGCTTAATGGTGAACGCATCATCAATGCTGAGCTTCGGGATGGTTCGAAGCTCAGTATTGGTGAGAATGATCTTGTTGTTGAGCTTCCGGATCCAGGGAAAAAGACCCAGATGGAGACATTGGTCGGCATCACGGGTCCTGCCACTGTCGCTGCAGACGCAATGGGAGGTCTTTCGGAAGGCATTGGTGAGGAGTTGTCGGGCAATATTTTTGGGACTGTCACTTACTATTTAAAGAGGAAGATTGCTGATGGCGGTATGGGGTCGGTTTACGAAGCTGAGCAGTATGGTGCTGAAGGATTCATCAAGAAGATAGCTATTAAGATAATTCTTCCCAGTTTTGCTGAGAAGGAGAGTTTTGTTGCGTCATTTGTTGGAGAGGCCAAGCTGGTTGCCAATCTCGTGCATCAGAACATAGTGCAAATTCATCAATTGGGTCGGCATGATAATGGTTATTATATTGCGATGGAGTATATCGACGGAATCACTTTGACTGATTTTATGATCTCGCATGATGATCTTCATAAAGACATCCCCATAGACATGGCAACATTTATTGTCAGTCGTATTTGTCGCGGATTGGAATATGCGCACAGTAAGTGTGATGACTCGGGTAAATCGCTAGGTCTTGTCCACAGGGATGTGTCGCCAAACAACCTTATGATCACGAGTGAGGGTGAGGTTAAGCTGACTGATTTCGGGGTGGCTAAAGCTGTGCAGTTTATGGCTGATGATGAGGGGTACCTGGTGGGCAGTGTTGAATATATGTCGCCTGAGCAGGCTAATTGTTCCGATATTGATGGACGGAGCGATTTGTTCTCGCTGGGTTTGGTTTTTTATGAACTGTTGACTGGTGTTCGGGTTTTCCAATGTCATGATAATGACATTCATGAGACTATAAATAGGGTTAAGAAAGCCAAGATCCCTGATCCCCGGGACTACAGGAGTGATATTCCTGAGTCGTTAGTAGCGATTCTCATGCGTTGCCTGGAAAAGAAGACATCAAAACGTTATCAGACTGCGGGCGAGTTGAGTTATGCGCTTGAATCGGAAATGTATTCCAAGGGGTATGGCCCGACTATTGTGGCATTGTCTAAGTATATCGATAGTTTGGATGGAGGAGAGCATGCATCTCTCGGCAGTCCGACGATGAAGACGGAGGGTTCGGGTTGATGGAAGCGAAGGAGTTTATATCAGCAGATGGATTGCTTGAAGATTCGTTCGGCCTGGCAAAAAAAATATTTGATTCCGGGTATGAGCCTGAAGTTCTGGTATGTCTTTGGCGTGGCGGTACACCTGTAGGAATAGCGGTTCACGAGTATCTGCTTTATAAGGGTATTGAGACAAATCATATAGCGATTAAGGCTGCGTCCTATACGGGGCCAGGATCGCGCAATGATGTTGAGGTTGAGAATATAGATGCATTTGTGGGTAGTCTATCTCCTGACAGCAGGGTATTGATTATTGATGATATATACGATACGGGTTTCACGTTGAAGAAGGTTTATGAGCAGTTCTTGAGGCGTACCCGTAATATCAAGACAGCAACGCTTTATCACAAGCTCGGGCCTCAGAATGGTGGGGATGGACCTGACTTTTGTCTGCGGGAGACGGATAAATGGATTATATTCCCGCACGAATTAATGGGCCTTTCTGAGAAAGAACTGAAAAAGAAGGCTAAATACATTCGGAAACTCATCTAAAATAATTGTTTTTCTTATTGCTTTGTAAGTTAGGCGAGCCTTATTGTGTGAGGCGTACCTAATTTCAGGAAGGATATAAGCGGCTATGAAAGAAAATCTATCAGCGAGTATGGAAGATTACATTGAGGCTATATCTCGGATTATGGCAGAAAAGCAGGCTGTGCGGGCGAAGGATATCGCTGAGCGGTTGAATGTGACCAGGCCGTCTGTCTCGGGTGCTTTGCGGACCTTAGTGAAATCCGGGCTTATCGATCATGTGCCTTATGATGTGATTACGTTGACGAATAAGGGTGCGCTGGTAGCCAAAGATATTATTCATCGTCATGAATCGCTCAGAGAGTTTTTTGTGGATATATTGGATATAGAGGAGGGGGAAGCGGAGACGGCGGCCTGTTCTGTTGAGCATGTGGTTTCGAAGGATATAGTCGATAAGCTTGCTGCATTTGTTAAGAAAACCAAGAAGAACAGGGAAAAGTAAGAATGACTTTATCGGAGGTGAAAAAGGGAGTTAGGGTCCGGATAAAAAAGATTGATGCCGGGCAGTCGTTGGAGCTCAGGCTTATCGGTATGGGTTTGATTCGCGGGGCTGAGATAGAAATGCACAGAAACGATTTTAGTGGGCCTGCAGTATTGTTAGTGAGGACCAGCCGGATAATACTCGGCCGAGGAATGTTGGGGAAAATAACGGTTGAAGAGATATGAAGAAGATAAAGGTCGCTATTGCCGGTAATCCAAATGCCGGGAAGACTACAATATTTAATAATTTGACAGGTGGCCGACAGCGGGTGGGTAACTATTCGGGTGTAACTGTTGAGAAACGAACAGGCTTCTGTAAGCACGGTGATTATGAGATAGAGATAACGGATTTGCCTGGTGCTTATGGTCTGACAACTTGGTCCCTTGATGAGAAGGCGTCCAGGGATTTTATCCTGCATGAGGATCTCGACATTATTATCGATGTTGTTGATGCTTCGAACCTTGAGCGAAATCTTTATTTGACTACGCAACTGATGGAGTTTGGTGTTCCGCTGGTGCTGGCGTTTAATATGAGCGATGTGGCCAGAGCTCATGGCTGGGAGTTTGACCTGAAGAAGCTCACGATGGATTTTGCGGCTCCAATAGTTCCCATGATCGGCAGTAAGAACGAGGGGACGAAAGAGTTGCTCGATGCGATTGTTTCTGTTGTGGAGAGTGAAGTAAAATTCAATCAAAAGCTGTTTGATTATGGACATGATATCGAGGATGTCGTTAGTGAGCTTGAGGGGATGGTTGGTTCGGACAAGGGCTTGGCGAAGGTTTATGCTCAGCTTCTGAATAACATATGCGGGGCGCGCTGGCTGGCTATCAAGATGTTGGAACAGGATGAGGATATACTGAGCAGTATCACCTCTCCGGATATAAAGAGTTATCTTGATACGAGTATGGAGCGTATTGCGGGTCTGTTTGCTGATTCGGCGGCTGTTCTGATGGCGGATAAGCGGTATGGGTATATTTCCGGGGCTTGCCAGGAGGCGGTGAGATCCACAGTTGAGATCAGGCATACGGCTTCGGACAAGGTTGATGCGGTGATAACCCACCGGCATTTCGGAATACCGATATTCATGATAATGATGTACATGGTATTTAATCTGGTATTTAAGATTGGTGAGCCGCTGATGGGCGTTCTTGAGACTATGTTTGGTTGGCTTGGTTCGTCGATTGAATCTATCTGGCCGGCAGGAGTTTGGGAGCCTTTAAAATCCCTTATTGTGGATGGTATTATCGGAGGTGTTGGCGGTGTTGTTGTGTTTTTGCCGAACATCATGTTGCTTTTTACTGCGATAGCATTTCTTGAGTATTCAGGATACATGGCGAGGGCGGCATTTGTAGTGGATCGTATGATGCACAGGATTGGACTTCACGGAAAAAGCTTTATTCCTATGCTTATAGGCTTTGGTTGTTCGGTGCCTGCGATTATGGCAACGAGAACGCTCGATAGTCGACGTGACAGGCTGGTGACGATGTTGATTATCCCGCTGATGAGCTGTGGTGCGCGAGTGCCGATATATACATTGATAATTCCGGCATTTTTCCCTGAAAAGCTTCATTCGCCGATGTTGTGGATGATGTATATGATAGGTATTGTTCTGGCTATTGCATGCGCTAAGCTTCTGGGCGTATTTGTTTTTACAGAATCAACACATGGTCTGGTCATGGAGCTGCCGCCGTATCGTATGCCTACCGCGAAATGTATCCTTATTCACACGTGGGAGCGTTCATGGCTTTATCTTAAGAAAGCGGGGACGGTTATTCTTGGAATCTCTGTCATTATGTGGGCCTTGGTCAGTTATCCTAAGGTTGATAGTTCCGGCGACAATATTTCTGATGACATGAGGAGTTCGGCGCAGATGGAATATTCCATTGCTGGCAGAATAGGTCATGCAATAGAGCCTGTGCTCAGGCCGATGGGTTTTGACTGGAAGATTGGGACGGCTTTGATTGGAGCTTTTGCTGCCAAGGAGGTTTTTGTTTCTCAGATGGGGGTGGTTTATGCTGTAGGGGAGGCGGGTGACGACTCCGCCTCGCTGCGTTCTGTTCTACAGAGGGAGTATAATCCTCTTGTCGGGTTCTGTATAATGCTTTTCTGCCTTATAGGTTTTCCATGCATGGCTACATGTGTAGTTACCAGATTTGAAAGCGGTTCATGGAAATGGGCGATGGTCCAGTTCTGGGGGCTTACTTTGCTGGCGTATGTTGTCACCACATGTGTGTATCAAGTGGGATCATTATTCCTGCATTGATGGCGAGATCTTCACGTTGCTACTGACGCGTGGTCGACAAAACAATCATTTGGGATCACTACGCTGATAAAAACCACTACCATAACTATTACTGACATTAATCTACGCATACAAATTCCTTATGTTCCCTCATAAGTTGATTATATATTGACGGAATGGACTGGATTAAACGAAAAGTATCTTTTGTGTTTCCAGCGAGTGTATTTCTGTTTTTGCCAGATAAAGTCTGCATTTCTACCTGGGGACAATTTGTCCCTATGTAGGTTTTTAATTCCTCATCTCGCTTTCTTATTTTTTTAAAGTAATCAGTTGGATTTTTACTTTCCGATAAAACAGCAACAATATCTACCAAAGAATAATACCACTCATTATTATGCCACGCCCTACGCACTTCTTTACCTTGAAAAACTACAAGTTTATTCTGTTTATCAGGAATATTTGATTTTGTCATTTTTAAACCTCACTAACTGATAGGAATTTGCTTTTCCTCTTATCACTCACATCAACCTCAATTAGCCGTTAAACTTGCTTGATGCACAAATGCTAGGCTAAAAGAGGAAGGCTTTCAGGGCTGAAAGCCAGTGCTTGAGTCGATATAATAATCATAATCCAGAATCTTGCAGTAATGTAGTTTTCAAGGCCTTTTCAAGACAGAGTCCACCCGCCCGCCTGCTGTAACGCTGTAGAAAAATATGAAAATATTGGTGACAGGTCGATGGTCCAGCTTTGATAAGCGGAAATGGGACATCTGACGAGAACGGGGTAGGGTGGCTCTGATTATGGTTTGCTGAATATTCTTGGTCGTGACATCAGCGCAAACGATTGCGTCCTGTACGCTTCCCCCCATTCTCCGACCACGAACCGGCAAATTTAAGGTGGAACCAGCGGTCCCCATTTGCTTGTCCCGGGCGACCTTTGTGTCGCACCGTCGTTGATACCTTCGCCTCGGTTTGTCCG
>JAUUYL010000020.1 GCA_030590485.1 Lentisphaerota bacterium
CAGAAAGAGCATACCAGGAAGCAAGGATACTCTACCCTCTCAGCCCCGAAGCAAACTTTCGGCTGGCACAGGAAGTTCTTATCAGACAAGGGCGCTTTGAAGAAGTCGGTGACATGATTCGCCTGCTTAGCGAGGAAGATCCGGGTAACGTCAAGGTCCCCGCCTTTCTGAAAAACATAAACCGAATAAAAACCATGCACAACCGCATTCTGGAGCTGGAAAGAATGTCGCCAAAAATAGATATTAACAACGCCATGGAGCTCTGCAAGCTTTACCAGCAGGCAGGAAACATCCCCAAACTACTGCAGCTAAGCCGTAACATAAGAAGTAACACCAACTTGCCACCGCAAAACGTATTCACTCTGGCTACAATCCTCCATGGCTCCAGGCAATATGCAGACATGGAACAATGCCTGAGTTACTGCATGGACAGAATCCCGCCAAATGCCCCGGCACAAACTTATATCCAGGTCGCACAAATGTACGCAGCATCCAAAAATCACGCAAAAATGAAGGGCGCACTTTCTAAATATCTAGAAAAGGCCCCCAACGACTGGAAAGCATGGCTGGACATGGCGAAAATATCACTCATATTGAAGAAACGTGACGATGCCGCTAAAGCTGTAGACCACGCCGTCAGAGCCGGAGGCAATCAGGCAGTGGCAGCGCTCAATAAGGATCCCGCCCTGGCACCCCTCCGCAGAAACAATTCACAAAGCAGAATCCCTCAGAATCTACTCGGCATCCCAAGCACCCAACCCAACAAGAATATCAACGGCATGCCAAAACGCTTCACAAGATAGCCCGAGCAGCCTTCGGCTGCTTAATATCGAATATCGAATGTAAAACTGAATAATTTCCAACCGCAGAAGTTCTCTGTACTTTTACATTCCACATTTTGCATTCATCAGATGGACATTCCAATACTTCCTTAGCATGGCAATGGATTGCAAGCGGTTTGCAACGAGATTCATCTCTCTATTCCAGAGCCCATAATCATCACGTTTTACGTTTCACGCTTCACGATTCATACCTGATTGCGCTGATCACATACAATGCCGCAGTCTCAACACGCAATACCAACTCGCCGAAACTGACCTGCAGAGCACCAGACTTTACCGCCAAATCAATCTCATCGGCAGTCAGGTCACCCTCCGGACCAATTATAACAGCAATGCTCTCGGCCTTAGAATCCCTCAAGACCTCACGCAGCAGTTTAGCATCAGCATTCAACGACCCAACAAGAAGAAGATCAAATGGCCCACAGTCCTCAAGCGCCTTCTCGTAAGACATGATGTCCAGAACCCTGGGCATGCGGCAAGAACCACATTGCTTAGCCGCACTCACAACAATCCTGCGCCAACGCTCCACACGGTCTGCCTTGGGAATAGCAATGACCCTCTCCGTAACAACTGGAACTATCGTAGAAACGCCCAACTCGGTTGCCTTCTCGACAATCAAATCCATCCGCTTCCCTTTGGGCAAGGACTGTATAAGCGTAATACCACCAGATCCTGAGCATTCCTGTAGTTCTTCTTTTATTATTTCCAGTACCACCGGATTTAAAGCATTGATGCGCGTCACAGCCGTCCGACCCGCCCCGTCAAAGACAAAGACCTCGTCACCCACCCCGGCACGAAGAACTTTACAAAGATGTCGACCCTCATCAGCGGAGAGCTGAAGGTCAGAGCCTTTCCATTCGGCAGATTCCAGATAACAACGATGCATAATATATTAGACGGTGGACTATGGACAGTGGACGATGGAAAACAACAAAACCCCTCACCCCCTACGGACTACGGAGAATAATATTCCGAAGCCCATCATATCCTCCCTTCGATATTCAGTATTCGATATTCGATATTCAGTATTCGATATTCAGTATTCAGTATTCGATATTCGATATTCCAACGCCCTCGGCGTTGTCATTTCTTCTCTATTGCTTCCTTGCGTTCAAAAAAGGATTCGGCACGGTCTTGAAACTTCTTAATTAGCGGGTACTTGTGGCTTTCGCTGACCTCTATATACTCGGCCAGAATCTTCTTCTGACTGGAACTCAAGCTCGATGGCACAGATATCAGTATATAAACATGCAGATCGCCGCGGCCGTAACCTTCCACATCAGACATCCCTTTCCCTTTCAGACGGAACACCTTACCTGACTCGGTCCCCGGCGAAAGCTTGATCTTGGCATATCCATCAACTGTAGGAACCTGCACTTCACCGCCAAGCACCGCGATCTCGAACGGAACGGGAATCTCACAAAAAAGATCATCACCCCTTCTTTCGAATAACTCATGAGCTCTGACATGAAGAATTACATACAGATCACCTGAAGGTGCACCCATGATTCCGCCCTCGCCCTTACCGGAAAGACGGAGCCTGGAACCCGTGTCTACACCCTTGGGAATTGTGATGCTAAGCTTTCTCTTAATCTTCCTCCTGCCAACACCATTACATCCTCGACAGGGACTGCGTATTATCTCGCCAGCGCCGCCACAAACAGAACAGGTCTGGCGCATTTGAAAAAACCCGCCGCCTGCAGTAACAGCACCCTGCCCCCCGCAATGCCGACATGTCTCTTTCTTCGTGCCAGGCTTCATGCCGGTACCCTTGCAACTGTCACATTCTTCGGCAATCGGGATATTAACCTCCCGCTTGGATCCAAAAGCAGCCTCTTCAAGATCTATTTCGAGATCAAAGCGTAAATCCGAGCCGGCACGGGCAGAACCTCTTGAGCGCCTTCTGCCGCCGCCTCCAAACAGATCGCCCAGGCCGCCTCCTCCGAAAATCGTACCGAGGATATCCTGAAGATCACCGGAATGGGTGAAATCACGCGAAAAGTCAAAACCACCTGGACCAAAGGAGGATTTTAAACCTTCATGCCCATATTGATCATATTGCTGACGCTTGCCAGCATCACTCAAGACTTCATATGCCTCTGACACTTCTTTAAACTTTGCTTCAGCCGCGTCATCACCCTGATTCCTGTCCGGATGATATTTCATCGCCCTCTTGCGGTACGCTTTCTTGATCTGGTCAGCTGTGGCATCGCGCTTTATGCCCAACAATTCATAATAATCGGCTTTTGTCGCCATCCTAATTGCCTCCTTCGTCCGGATCAGAAGACTTATCAGCATTGGCCTTGCCCCCAGACACAACCACCTGCGCCGCCCTCAAAAGCTTGTTCCCGAGAAAATACCCCCTGCGAACCTGCGCAATTACCTTATCCTCGGGAACATCCTCAGACTGCATCCGGGATATTGCTTCATGCACATTATGATCAAAGTCTGCGCCATCAGCATCAATGGGTTTAAGTCCAAAACTCCCGAGAACCGACTGCAACTGCTCAGCTACCATTTTGACACCATGAACAAAAGATTCATCCGCGCCATGATCATCGGCTGCCTTCAAGGCGAGATCCAGATGATCAAGAACCGGCATTATATCTTCCATAAGATCCTCATTGGCACGCTGATAAAGCTCTGTTCTCTCACGCAATGTACGCTTCCTGAAATTGTCAAAGTCTGCCCTAAGCCGGAGAAGTTGATCCGCTAGCGGCTCCTTAACCTTCTTGGGTTCTTTGTTTTTCTTTGGAGATTTCTTCTTCATCTTCGTGCCGGCAGCATCCTTCAGCTTGGAAAAAACGTCTGTCTTCTGCTCCTGCTTTTCGCCAGCCCCGCTTTTAACGTCAGCCTGCCCGTTTGAATTTTCATTTTCTTTGTCGTCTTTTTTCATATCGGGGTGAAACATACTCATTTGAGTGCCATCTAGTCAATTTAATCTTTTTGTTGCGGCACACCCTCTTTATCTGTACCTTATGTGCCGAATGTGATGAAAGGATTATCTCTTATGGAATACAAGCTGGCTTTTGTGGGAATTGGAACTGTTGGTCAGGCTCTGCTTGAGATCATTATCTCCAAGCAAGATGAGCTTATACGCGATTACAATATACAGTTCAGCGTTGTAGCCATTACAGATAAAATACTCGGATCTGTTTACAACCCGGACGGCCTGAACCCAAAAATGATCCTCGATCATATCAGCGCCGGCAAGAACCTCGATGAATTTGAGGGCGCGGAGAATGGCTGGGATGCCCTGAAGACTATCGAAGAATCAAATGCCGACGTTCTCGTAGAAGTATCTTTTACCGACGTAACCGCAGGTGAACCTGCCACAACTCATGTAAGAAAAGCTCTAGAATGCGGAAAACATGTTGTAACCACTAACAAGGGTCCTCTACTTCACGCATACAACGAACTCCATGAACTCGCAACCAAGAACAACCTCCAAATCGGATTCGAAGGAACCGTACTGAGCGGAACCCCGGTATTCAGTCTCCTCAATTCCTGCCTGCAGGGAAACGAGATCACAGAAATCAAAGGGATACTGAACGGCACCACCAACTATATACTTTGCGAGATGGAAAAGGGCTTGGACTACCAGACCGCCCTGCAACAAGCTCAAGATGCCGGATACGCCGAAGCCGTACCGGACCTCGATGTAGAGGGCAAGGACGCACTGGCAAAGGCTATTATTCTGTCGAATGTTGTAATGGACGTTAAACTCGACATATCAAAAGTTCCCTGCGAAGGCATAACAAACATAACTAATGAAGAAATTGCAGAAGCTCTGGAAAACGGATTCCGCTTCAAGCTTGTCGCGTCGATCAAAAAAGAAAACAATGACGTCACCGCATCTGTTGGATTGAAAAAACTCCCCCTATCCGACCCTCTGTCCGGAATTTCAGGACCTGCCAACGCAGTCACTTTTGTTAGCGACCTGATGGGCGAAATCACTATCGTGGGTCCAGGCGCGGGCAAGCTTCCTACCGGATCAGCACTGCTGAATGATTTAATAAATATCCATAAGGCGACTAGTCGCAGCATATAGCCCATAAGCCCACTACACATGAAACTTTGCATTGATATTCAACCAGCGATAACACAACGCGCGGGCGTTGGACGATACACTAAGCAACTCGTCCGCCACCTCGACAAACACTCAAACGACGATTCCGTAAAACTGGTTTACTTTGATTTCAAACGACGGGCGATTCCATTCCCAACCGGCAACGCAATCCAGAAAGCCGTTCGCTACTGCCCTGGAAGAGTTGCTCAGATCCTCTGGAAGAAACTGAACTGGCCCTCGTATAATACTTTCGCCGGCAATGCAGATGTCTATCATTTCCCAAACTTCATCATCCCCCCTCTCTCGTACGGTAAATCCGTGGTGACCATTCACGACATGAGCTTTATCAGATACCCGGCATTTGCGGAGGAAGAAAACCTTCATTATCTTGCCGACCGAATAAACAATACCGTATGCAGGGCAGACGCAATAATTACGGATTCAGAATTCAGCGCCAGCGAAATACACTCTCTGCTCGAAGTGGATAAGGAAAAAATCTTCCCTATCCATCTCGGTGTCAATCAGGAACCAGAAATCCCGGATCCGGCTATAGCGGCATCAACACTGCATAAGCTGAACGTGGACAGACCGTACATTCTGACCGTAGGCACACTTGAACCACGCAAAAACATACCATTCCTTATAGAAGTGTTCGAAAAGCTGACAGACTTCAATGGAACCTTAGTCATCGCAGGAATGCCGGGATGGAAATATGAGCCCATCATTGAACGCATCAAAAGATCGCCGCGAGCATCAAACATCCGCTACCTCAAATATGTCAACGACGAACAGCTCAATTCCCTGTATACCGGAGCTGAGCTATTTGTCACAACTTCAGTCTATGAAGGATTCGGCCTGCCGCCACTGGAGGCCATGACCTTTGGAACACCCGTAGTTTCCTCCGCAGGCGGCTCCCTGCCGGAAGTTCTTGGTTCAGCTGCCGAAGTAATAAACAATTTCAATGCAAATCATTGGAGCGATAAGATCAACAAGATACTGCAAAACAAAGAACTCCGCGAAGAAATGTCAGCAAAAGGACTCGAGCACGTCAAACAGTACACCTGGGATAAAACAGCCAAAGCAACATGGAAAGTCTACAGGAGCCTTGCATAATGAAAATAGCTATTGATGCAAGATGGATATTCCCCGAGATATCTGGTATTGGTGCCTACACTAGGGAGCTGATCAAACAGCTATCACTCATAGACAAACAGAACGAATACTGTCTATTCTTTAATGACCAAGCGGTAATGGAACGAACTCTAAATGAGATCGACATAAACCCAAATGGTCAATTCTCAACAATCCTGCTTCCGTACGGCCTATTCTCCATAAAGAACCAACTACTCCTTCCTCGGCTTCTGAAGAAAATGAGATTCGACATCTACCACACTACAAATTACATGATTCCCCTCTCAGCATTCCCCGCCAACAAATCCGGCCACACCAGCTGCGTAACAACAATTCACGATGTCATTCCAATGATCTTCCCCAACCATGCACCCAAATCAAAGAAAGCACGCTTTTATCCTGTATACCGGAAGCTTATGACTGAGATAGGCCGAAGATCGGACACCATAATCACCGACAGCAAAGCTTCGGCAATCGACATAATAAAACACCTTCAAATTCCTGCATCCAAACCCAACAAGGTTAAACACGTCTACTGCGGAGTCTCAGAAATGTTCAAACCACCAGAATCCAGACCCGACTCACCTGACAATACAAAACAGATCCTTTATGTAGGCCGAAGCGATCCATACAAAAACATCACAACACTCATCAAAGCATTCGAGAAAATCAAAAGCCAATGCCCATCTCCGGTAAGACTAACCATCGCAGGCTCCACCGATGAACGCTACCCCGAACCGCAAAAACTCGCTAGCGACCTTAAAATTGCTGACTCCATGAAATGGACAGGATATATCAGCGACGCGGAACTGGTCTCACTTTATCAAAACTCATCATTGTTAATCCACCCCTCACGATACGAAGGGTTCGGCCTCCAGATTCTCGAAGCCATGGCTTGCGGCCTTCCTGTTATCTGCGCAAACAAAGGCTCGCAGCCGGAAGTCGCCGGCGACGCTGCCATCGTTCTCGACCCAGATGACGAAGCTGGCATCATCGACAACGCACTGAACATCCTCAACAATCCGGCCGTGGCAGAAGAAATGCAAAAAAAAGGATACGCACAGAGAACTAAATTCTCCTGGAAGAAAACAGCAGAACAAACATTGAACATTTATAAAGCTACATGCGACAAGACCGAACACCTTGAGTTTTAACACATGAACTATCCTGACAATTGGAAAAAGATGAACGTCCTACTCTGCCACGACTGGCTGACTGGTATGCGCGGCGGTGAACGAGTATTGGAAATATTGTGCGATGGCTTCCCTGACGCAACCCTGTTCACACTCTTCCATAATAAATCCGCCATATCCGACATCATCAACTCCCACGAAATCAGAACATCACATCTTCAATCACTACCCGGCATTCTGAAGTACTACCGAAATCTACTCCCCCTATTCCCCGGCGCAATAGAAAAAATGAATACGCCAGATGCCGATCTCCTGATAAGCACAAATCATTGCGTTGCCAAAGGTCTTAAACAACAACCCGGAACAAAACATATCTGCTACTGTTTCACTCCTATGCGCTACGCCTGGACATTCTTCGACGAATACTTCGGTGCAAGCCCTTTGAAAGCCCTACTGGCCAAGCCCGTACTGCCGGCAATGCGAAAGTGGGACCGCGGCAGCGCCGACCGCGTTGACTCGTTTGTGGCAATAAGTAAACACGTTCAGAAACGAATCAAAAAGTTCTACGACAGAGATTCGGACATTGTCTACCCGCCAGTGAACACCGAATACTGGACGCCCGGCGATAACGCTGACGGAGAATTTGATCTCGTAGTCTCAGCCATGGTTCCCTACAAACGGGTTGATCTCGCCGTACAGGCATACAACAAACTCGGCCGCCCACTCAAGATAGTCGGAATCGGAGGAGAGCTTCAGAAACTCAAAGCTATGGCAGGAAACAATATAGAATTCCTAGAATGGCAGTCTGATGAGAACATACTTAAACTTTACCGCTCCTGCCGCATGCTGATCTTCCCGGGCGAAGAAGACTTCGGTATTGTCCCTCTTGAAGCACAGTCTTGCGGCCGTCCGGTTGTAGCCTACGAGAAAGGCGGAGCACTTGAGACAATCGACGACAATATCTCTGGCGTCTTCTTCAAGGAACAGACCGTAAACTCTCTCCTGGAGGCCGTAGAACGCTCTTCAGGGGCTAAATGGGACCAATCAGCAATAAGAAACAAGGCGGAAAACTTCAGCGCACAGAATTTTGTCAATAATCTAGGAACTGTTATAAATAAACTTTTTTAGCAGAAAGGCTTGACTTTCATCGTCAACTTCCTTAATTTCACGCGGTTTTCACCTATTTTGGGAAGGATTCGATATCAATAATGGCAACTAAGAAAACAACAGATAAAGCGTACGCAATTGTCCATACAGGCGGCAAGCAGTATATGGTCAAAGAAAACGATACGCTCAAGGTAGAACTTTTAGATTCAAAAGCTGGCGACAAGATCGAGCTCAAGAATGTACTGGCCGTTTCTGACGGCACAAACCTCACCGTAGGCACACCCGAGATCAAGGGCGCCAAAGTGACCTGCACTGTAGTCGACCAAATCAAAGCTAAGAAAGTAATCAACTTTAAGAAAAAACGTCGTAAAGGCTATTCCAGAAAAGTCGGGCATAGACAGAACCTTATGGTTCTCCATGTCGAAAAAATCAACTAAGTCGGAGCAAGTACAATGGCACATAAGAAAAGTGGTGGTTCAGCTAAAAACGGTCGCGACAGCGAATCTAAACGGCTTGGTGTCAAAAGATTCGGCGGACAGCTTGTAAGTGCGGGATCCATACTTGTGCGGCAACGTGGCACCAGGTTCCATCCCGGAAAGAACGTTAAACGCGGTGGAGACGATACACTCTTCGCGCTGAAAGACGGTCGCGTCGAATTTCACAAGAACAGCAGGCGTATTTCTATCGTGGAAGAAACTGCTTAACCGCATCCTTCCGCTCCGCCACATACATCTTCTCATTGTTCTGACGTAAGGAATGTCATGAAATTCCAGAAATTTATCGACTCGGTCGTTCTGCACGCCAATGCTGGCAACGGAGGAAACGGATGCTCCAGCTTTCGCCGCGAGAAATTTGTCCCTAAAGGCGGGCCAGACGGCGGCGACGGCGGACGCGGCGGACACGTTATTCTGCAAGCCGACCCAAATGAAACATCCCTGATAGGCGTCTACTACTCACCCCACCGAAAAGCAGAACCAGGCGGCTTTGGCAAAGGCAAACAAATGACAGGCAAATGCGGCGAAGATCTTATTGTAAAAGTCCCCATGGGCACAGAGATCAGAAACCGCGAAACAGATGAACTCGTCGCAGAAATCCTGAACGCCGACGATCAATTCATCGCCGCACGCGGCGGTGAAGGAGGACGCGGCAATATACACTGGAAAAGCTCAACAAATCAGGCACCCACTGATCATACAAACGGCGAGCCAGGCGAAGAGTTCGCGTTTCATCTGGTGCTGAAGATCGTTGCTGATATCGGCCTCGTAGGCTACCCCAACGCAGGAAAATCATCATTGCTGACAAAAATAAGTAAGGCCCACCCTAAAATCGGCGCATACCCATTCACAACCCTTAACCCTATTATCGGAACAATGACATTTGAAGATTACTCCAGCCTGACAGTAGCCGATATACCCGGCCTTATAGACGGCGCTCACCTCGGAATCGGACTTGGACATGAATTCCTGCGCCACATAGAACGATCTTCTTTTCTTGTCATCATAATCGACATGGCCGGAACCGACAATCGCATCCCGCACGAGGACTATTATGCGCTGCTGAAAGAACTCGAACTCTACAAGAAGGAAATACTCGACCGCCCACGCCTGATTGTGGCAAACAAAATGGACGCGCCGGAAGCAGAAGAAAAGCTAAAAGAATTCATCAAGAACACATCACTGAACCCCATCCCCATATCAGCAGAATCCGGCGAAGGCTTAGATGAGCTGAAGAAACTCATTGAAGAAATGTGTGAGAAGTAAGCGCTTCGCGTTTACGACTACGAACTACAAAGAATAATATTCCGACTTGTCTCGGCGTAGTTCGAAGAACGAAGACGGAAGCCTATAAGATATCAACAATCGGCATTCAGCATTCAGCCCATCAACCATCAACCATTAACCATTCCCTAAAACGGTCCGCCGAGACCCAGGCGTATATACATCCCGCGCTCGATATCGATTTTTTTTGGTCTGCCGCCCGCAGGCACTTCAAACTCAACGCTCCTGTCAAATGACTGCCCCATAACGCCTGTAAACTGAAGCGAATCAGACATCTTGTACGTCAGCCCGAAAGTATACCTGGAATCTTCATACGTGAACATCTTTCGATTATAAGAGCCCTTTTCGCGCAATGCATACGACATATTGCTCCATTCAAAACCAACATGAGCGCTCCAAAGCTTATTCATATGAACAACAATTCTGCTTTCCGGCAATCTCAACGACATCCTGCAACTATCGTTCAACTCCCAATCCAACCCAATAAGAGGGAAAAAGACCCGTTCAAAACGCGGCCTCACCTCAAAGCCAATAAGCCCGTCCATGTCCGCATGAAAAGATTTGAAATATATCACGGATACAGGTGCAAAGAAAACATCACCGCTTATCTCCTCAATATCAGAATATATGCCGGGGGCAATCCGGAGCTGAAGCGCATTGCCATTAATATAGCGCCAAGTCCAACCAGCATCAAAAGCGACTCTCAAAACCTGATCAGGTAACTGAACATCTGCGGAATCGACAAAAATCGTTGTGTCAAAGATACAACTCAAATCAACATCACCGGCAAGCACATCCCTGAAATAGAGGATATCACGCCAACGCCCGTCAAATTCCAAAAGGCTAGTGTCACCGTACCCTTCGAGATCGCTCGACGGCACAAACCCCATTTCAATCGTATAAAGCGGATCCAAGGGATTATCCAGCGGCAGACATGTCGAAGCGGCATAATCAAGCCAGCTCGCCGATTCCGCCTCCACAACGACTACAGAAAACATCAACATCATCAGAATGATCATCAATCTTCGCATCTCAATCCTCCATTAGTTACACACACTGAACCATTAACCAATCTATACTACTTCTTGCTGACACGGTCCGCATAATTACCGGTCCGCGTATCAATCTTTACGATATCACCTTCTTTAATAAAGAGAGGCACCTGAATTTCGTAGTCACCCTCCACCGTGGCAGGCTTCAATACGTTTGTTGCCGTATTTCCTCTGGCGCCCGGCTCGGTCTGAACGACCGCTTTTTCTACAAAATTAGGCAGCGCGATATCAATCGGCGAATCGTTGTGATACAAAACATTAACCTCTATATCTTCCGCCAGTAAAAAGCATTTGTCTCCCAACGCTTCAGCGCTCAGTGCTATCTGCTCATAATTCTCATCCATAAAAATGTAATCATCGGCATCCTTATATGAATAAACCATTTTCTTTTCCGTCAGGTTCGGCTTATCCATCTTATCATTCGGGCGATACGTCTTTGTCTGGGTCGCGCCCGTAATCATGTTCTTCAGTTTGACCGTATATATAGCTGTGCCTTTGCCTGGTTTGTTGAAGTTGAAATCCGTAATAGCATACGGAATTCCATCAATTTCTATCTTTAATCCCTTCCTCAAGTCCGACGATGTAAACATTAATTCTCTCCCTTATTTTTAATCGCTGTACCTTACCCATATGCTGTACTTTTGTCAAACAGCCTATTTTTTTACTTTTTTTTCAAATAATTCGTTTTTTCCTTATTTTACGGCACTTTTATACCACTTTTATGCCCTTATACCCTTGCTTTTCTCCCAATAATTTGATTGTATGATGGGCATACAAGGGGGGTGGGACTTTTATGCCCAAACAAGAAGCAAAAGAAAAATATGACGCGACCAAGATAACCGTTCTCGAGGGAATAGATGCGGTTCGGATGAGGCCTGCGATGTACATCGGCGATACCTCAGTCAGAGGTCTTCATCACTGCGTATATGAAGTCGTAGACAATAGTATCGATGAGGCTCTGGCCGGTCACTGCGACCTTATTCAGGTTGTAATGAACGCCGACGGATCAATCACCGTAAATGATAATGGCCGCGGCATTCCTGTTGACATGCACGCCACAGAAAAGAAACCTGCAGTCGAGGTTGTCCTTACAACTCTGCACGCGGGTGGAAAATTTGACAACGATTCTTATAAAGTCTCAGGAGGCCTGCACGGCGTCGGTGTTTCATGCGTAAACGCGCTCAGCGACTGGTTGGAGATCGAAATCAGGCGTGAAGGCAAAATACACCATCAGCGATACGAACGTGGCGTTCCCGTCTCGAAACTCGAAACTATGGGTAACACAAAGAGCACGGGAACCAAGGTTACGTTCTTTGCCGACTATTCAATCTTCGCCGGAGCAGGCAAATACGAATGGGATATATTAGCTACGCGCCTGCGTGAGCTGGCATTTTTGAATAAGGGAATCAAAATCGAACTTTCCGAAGAGGAAACCGGTCAATCCGAAACTTTTCAGTACGAGGGCGGACTCACAGCGTTTGTGAATCACTTAAATCGAAATAAGACCCCTCTCCACGAGAAAGTTATCTATTTCGAAAAAGAAAAAGACGGCGTATCGGTCGAAATAGCACTTCAGTATACCGACGCCTATAATGAAAACATCTCCAGCTATTGCAACAATATCAACACAATAGAAGGCGGGACACATCTCAGTGGCTTCCGCTCTGCACTCACTCGAACAGTGAACGCCTACGCGAAGGACCGCAAGTTGCTGAAGGATAAGGAAAGTGAAGCCATGAGCGGGGATGACATCCGCGAAGGTCTCACCGCCGTCATCAGCATCAAAGTTCCTGACCCACAGTTTGAAGGACAGACAAAAACAAAGCTCGGCAACAGCGAAGTGTCAGGTATCGTCGAATCAGTAGTCAACGAGGAACTACGTAATTTCCTCGAAGAAAGCCCTGCTGTAGCGAAAAAAGTCATTGAAAAGGCGGTTCTTTCCGCACGAGCTCGTGCTGCAGCCAGAAAAGCGAGGGATCTGACACGTCGCAAGGGTGCTCTGGATAGCGCAGCCCTGCCAGGCAAACTGGCAGATTGCTCTGAACGTGACCCTGAAAAATCTGAGTTATATGTAGTTGAGGGCGATAGTGCCGGCGGGTCCGCCAAGCAAGGACGCGACAGAAAGGTACAGGCAATCCTTCCACTTAGAGGCAAAGTCCTCAATGTCGAGAAAGCACGTCTGGACAAGATACTTAACAACAGGGAAATCAGAACACTCATAACTGCCATTGGCGCAGGTATCGGAGAGGACGAGTTTGATATCACCAAGGTCCGATACCATAAAATCATAATCATGACCGATGCAGATGTCGATGGTGCCCACATCAGAACGCTCCTCCTGACATTCTTCTTTCGCCAAATGCCGAAACTAATCGAAAATGGCTATATTTACCTCGCGCAACCACCGCTATATAAGATAACGCGCAAAAAGCACGAGCAATACATAAGTTCAGACGAGGAACTGACCGCTACACTTCTTGACCTCGGAGCAGAAGATCTTTCATTGGAATTTACGCAGGATACATCAAAGGATGCCATCAAAGGCGAAAAGCTTAAGGAACTGCTTGTAACGCTCTCTCAACTTGAAGAGCTGACACATTCTCTCGAGCGTAAACACCTGGATGTCGAGGATTACCTGCTCAGGCGAGATAAAGACAGCGGACTCTTCCCTAAGTATTTCGTAACCATCGAAAACGGACATAAGCCGGAAAGTCATTTCCTTTATACAGACGCCGAGCTGAAAGATTTACGGGAACAGACCGAAGCCAAAACCGGGCAGCAAATCGACTTGGTCGCCAAGAGCAACGACAGCGTAGACGAGGAAGCCGCTGTCAAATTCGACTGGACAGAGATTTACTCCGCGGAACCTCTTGCCAAACTGGCCTCAAGCATGGACGAGCAGGGTTTATCCATAGCTGAACAGTTCGTTAGAAGCGAAGTTCCTCTCTTCAACCTTATTGAAGCCACAGAGAAGCTTCAGATACATTCTCTACCCGAACTTCTTAACGCGGTTCGCGAACTCGGCAGAAAAGGCCTCACCATCCAGAGATACAAGGGGCTGGGCGAAATGGATCCAGAACAGCTGTTCACAACCACAATGGACCCGAATACCCGAACGCTTCTTAAAGTTGTGCTGGTGGATGCGGCGAAAGCCGACGAGATATTTACGATACTGATGGGCGAAGACGTGGAATCGCGTCGTAACTTCATACTGAAGAATGCCCTTAACGCAAAGAACCTAGACGTTTAATCATGGCTGAAGAAATCGAAAATACAGATAACATAGAAAATATAAACATCGAAAAGGAGATGAGTGCATCCTATATCGATTACTCAATGAGTGTAATCGTGGGTCGCGCCCTCCCCGACGTCAGAGACGGACTGAAGCCGGTACATCGCAGGGTACTCTTCGCAATGAAGGACCTTGGGAATTATCACAACAAGCCTTTCAAAAAGTCTGCGCGCGTGGTTGGTGATGTTATTGGTAAATACCATCCGCATGGCGACACTGCCGTTTATGACACCATGGTTCGACTCGCTCAAGAGTGGTCCATGCGATACCCGTTGGTCGACGGTCAGGGAAACTTTGGATCAAGAGACGGTGACTCACCGGCTGCTATGAGATATACAGAAGTCCGCATGGATCGCTTTGCCGAAGAGCTTCTGGCTGACCTGGATAAGGACACTGTAGATTTCGGACCAAACTACGACGAGTCGCTGATGCAACCTCTTGTCCTGCCCGCCAAATTCCCGAACCTTCTCCTTAACGGATCCACCGGTATCGCCGTTGGTATGGCAACAAACATTCCACCACATAATCTAACCGAACTGACAGAAGGTCTCCTGCATCTTATCGACAACCCGGAAGCCTCCGTCCAGGATCTCATGGAGTTCATCAAAGGTCCCGATTTCCCGACCCATGGCATAATCTGCGGTAAAGCCCCTATTCACAAGATGTACCACACCGGCAAAGGCAGTATTCGCATTAGAGGACGGGCTACCATCGAGGAAACCAAGCATGGAAAACAGCGAATTCTCATATCTGAACTGCCATATATGGTCAATAAAGCCAAGTTCGTCGAAAATATAGCCCATCTCGTCCATAATAAGACCATAGAAGGCATCTCAGACCTGAGGGACGAATCTAACCTTAAGGAACCCGTTCGGGTCGTTATAGAGCTTAAAAAGGGCGTTCTCGGCGATATTATTCTCAATAACTTATATAAACATACACAACTTCAGAACACTTTCGGCGCCTGTATGCTGGCAATCCACAAGGGCAAGCCGAAAATCATGAACCTTAAAGAAATGTTGACCTTCTTCACTGACCATCGATTTGAGGTTGTTACACGCAGAACCCAGTTTGAACTCAATAAGGCAGAAGCTCGTGCCCATATACTCGAGGGACTAATCATCGCTCTGGACCATATGGACGAAGTCGTCAAGACCATCCGCGGCGCAAACAACAGAGACGAGGCTCGAATCAGCCTGATTACAAAGTTCAACCTCTCCGAAATACAGGCAAAAGCAATTCTGGAAATGCGCCTTTACCAACTCACAGGGCTCGAGCGCGAAAAGATCGAAAACGAATATTCGGAAATCACGAAGATCATCACACACCTCAAGGATCTGCTCTCAAGCAAGACCAAGCTGTTCGCTGTGATCAAAGGAGAGCTTCAGGAAATCCAGAAGAAGTATGGCGATGCCAGACGTACAGACATAATCGAAGCGCGTGAAGACATGGAAATCGAGGATCTTATCCCCGACGAGCCATGCATCATCACAGTCAGCCATGCCGGCTACATCAAGCGCGTGCCAATCGACACCTACAAAGAACAGCGTCGCGGAGGAAAAGGCGTAGCTGGAATGGCGACAAAAGATGAAGACTATGTCGAGCATCTCTTTACCGCCAACACTCACGATTACATAATGACCTTCACCAGCGCTGGTAGAGTCTACTGGGAAAAAGTATACATGATACCTGAATCCGGCCGCACAGCCAGAGGCAAAGCAATAGTCAATCTATTGAATTTCAAGGATGACGAGAAAATGGCGTCCATGATATACGTGCGCGAATTCTCCGAAGATTTACACCTCGTTATGGCAACAGAAAAAGGCGTCGTCAAGAAGACTAGCCTGGCAGCATTTAAAAACCCACGCAGGGACGGTATCATCGCAATCAATATCGACGATGACGACAGCCTCATAAATGTTAAGCTCACAAACGGAAGCAACGACATCATTCTCACGACATCCAAAGGGAAAAGCATCAGATTCCACGAAGCACAATTACGCAATCAGGGCCGAGCCACACGTGGCGTACGGGGCATTAGACTGGCCAAGGAAGATTTCGTCAAAAGTATGGCTGTAATAAGTGAAAATACGACATGTCTGGTCTGCACAGAAAACGGCTACGGCAAGAAAACAGCATTTGAAGAATACCGCATTCAAAACAGAGGCGGTAGTGGAGTAATCTCTATAAAAACATCAGAACGCAACGGCAATGTCGTCGCCGCCCATGCGGTACAGGAAACTGACTCCCTCATGCTCATCACAGCCAATGGCAAGATGATTAAGATGGGAATATCAGATCTGCGCATCATCGGACGAGCAACTCAGGGCGTCAGACTCATCAACCTCTCCGAAGGCGACAAACTAGTGGCCGCCACAACAGTCGAGCCAGACGAAAATATTGAGGAATGATGATTGCTGAATGATGAATGTTTGTCAGGAATTCATCATTTATCTCTTCCTTCATTATTCAGCCCATAAGTCTTCATCTGCGTAGATCCCGGGCATCTAGCGACGGGGGAAGCGGGCGGGCAAAAAACATTCCAGAGACCATAATCATCACGTTTCACGCATTCCGGAAATCGATCATCGTCTGCCTGAATGCTTCAGGGTTACCAATATCAAAACGTCGCCCTTTTACCACGTATCCCTCAAAACCATCTTCCTGTCGCAACTGATCCAGACAGGAAGTAAGCTGAAACTCTCCACGTTCTCTAAGGTTATGATTGATATGCTCCTCAAGGTAATCAAATATCTCCGGCTGAAGGATATACTGCCCAAAGACAGAGAAAAACATATCTTCCGGCAACCCCTCAACATGAAGCTTGTTCCGCGCATATTCCAAATCCGGCTTCTCACTAAACTCGGTAATATCCAATATTGAATTCTGCTCACGCCAAGTTCCAGTCACGCAACCAAAATGATGTATCTCACTGCCTTCTGTCATTTTAAGACCCACCACACTCGTGCCCACTTTGTCATACGCATCCATCAACTGCCTGACGCATGGAATGTCATTGTCCGAGGCATACAGATGGTCGCCCAACATCAGGAGAAATGGCTCCCCTCCCACCCATTCGCGAGCACAATATACAGCATGACCAAATCCATCCTGCATCTCCTGCGGAACAAACGTGACACGCCTACCCAACTCAAGTAGATAATCATTATCCTCCTTGCCCTCACTCGAAAGCTTGTTGTAATTCTCTATCGGAGGAGGCGAACCAAAAAAGTCCTCAAACAAAGGAATGTCCGCCTTCTGAACAATAAGACAAACCTCTTCTATGCCGGACTTTACCGCCTCTTCCACTATCACCATTATCACAGGCTTAATCTTGCCTTCAGAATCAATAATGGGGAACAACTCTTTCTTTATAGCCTTCGATGCAGGAAACAGCCTCGTACCAAAACCCGCAGCCGGAATCACCGCCTTGCGGACCCGCCTGCCCGAAGGAATATTCAGACTGAGACACTTCTTATTCAGCTCTTTTCCCAAAATCTCAGCAACCTTCTCCTGAGCCGCCTCATCTTTGACAATAAATTGCGCCGCACCATCACCCTGAGACCCCACACCTTTCCCGCCATATATAAACGATTTAATACTCTCGCAATCCAGGACTTTATGAAGCTCCGGCGCGTTCAATTCGTGAGGACATGCAGGAGCCACTTTCTCATCAAACTGAGCCTGAGCCTCGGTCATAAGCTTGCCTACCTCTTCAGCATCACCGCACTTTAACGCATCAAACGCGCGCTTCGTAATGTCAGCACTTATCTTGCCCAGATATTCCTGCACACCCTTCTGCATGTCATCATCAGCAAAAGGATAACAGTGATTGAGGCGGTTTAAGATTTCCTTGGTATCCTTCTCTGCACAGAGGTCGACTATAACGAAGAACATATCCTTCCCCACAGTCACCTCGTCAACATCAAGAGCGTCACCATCAAAGGTCATCATGACCGGACGATTTCCATAGGCACAACCCTGATCAAGCCTGCCGCAACGCGAGGGCGTAGTGACTTCACCCATGTATCCATACTCCATCTCACCTCTGGTTGTCATTTTCAGATCATAAATTCTATTGAACGCACGAGCCACAAGAACAGAGATAGCTGCACTGGAAGAAAGCCCTTTCTTAACCGGCAAGTCTGTCAGGTAATTATCTATCTTCAGACCACGAACCCGGTAATGCGTCAGAACCTGATAAGCCACGCCAGCCGCATAACTGAAGAACCCGCCCTTTTCCGCCTCGGTCTTTAATGCTTCCCGCTCCATCGGTATCTCATACGGCCCCTCTCGAGTTCCATCCTCCAGCGTACATTCCAATATCAGTTTCGTAGGATGCGGTTCAATATTGGCATGAATCCCATGGTTGGTGCCACAAATCAACGCATGCCCCTTCTCAATCTCACCATTAATACGACGATATCCGCCCGCCCAATCCGTGTGCTCTCCAAATAGACAAACTCTGCCCGGTACAAATAATTTCATAAATCAACCATCCTCTTTATCTCTACCCCACAACCCCATTCTGAATATTCTGCCTGAAACGCTCCGCAGCCCACAAACACAGGCCCTACAAATCTCCGGTCACGCGTCACCGTCCACCGTCCCCTCTCCCCCCTTCTGTTTCTAAGATGTCAACAATCTGCTCCTGTAAATCAAACATGGAAACAACCGCAAAATCTGCGGAGCTCTCACTGTCTCCATACAGAACTCGAATTGTTCTGCACCCGGCCTTCGCTCCAGCCTCAATATCAGTCTCGTGATCACCTATCATCCACGAGGAAGCAAGATCTATATCGTGTTGCCGGGCAACGGTTAACAACATCCCAGACTTGGGCTTTCTGCAATCACATCCGTCATCACGCCCGTGCGGACAAACCATTACATCCAGAAGGGTAATGCCATACGTATCCTCAAGAACCCGACGCAAATGATCGTGCATGGAATCAACAACATCCAGACTGACTATGCCCCGGGACACACAACGCTGATTAGTCACAACAGCAGCCAGGAAACCCTCAGCCGACACAGCCTTCAGGACACTCACAAATTCCGGCAATATTTCAAAGTCCTCAAGCCGTTCAACATAACCACCCTCAACCGGCGCTCTGTTGACAATGCCATCCCTATCAAAAAATACACACTTATTCATTATTCAAACGTCAATCTTGAGTTCTTAACCTTAAATCCGTAATCCCTGAAGACCTGATTCTCCACCAGACCTGCCCTGTAAGCCACAACCCTTAAAACATGATGCCCATCTTCGTACTTTTCTGCCGACAAATCAAGTTTCCTCATCTTCCCCACTATTCGTCCATCAACAAGAAAAATCACCCGCCCATAATAATCCAGACTACTCCCCTTAACATCGACACTCAACTCTACATTTTCCACATTAGAAACATCATCGATACCGTCGAGAAATATTTCCGCCGCCTCAGCCCAGGGCCGCGCAAGCGGATCACCTATCACCAACAACTGCAAAGGACAACGAACCGCCTGACTAAAACTCTCCAGCATCGAACAGCCGGCCGCATAGTAAACATAAAAACGAGCATCTGGAAACTTTGCCCATATCGCAAACGGCTCCGTCACCGTTCCTGAGGACGCCGTAACTCCTGCACTTATCCATTCTGTAATCTTTGTCTGGCTCGCATTCTGAAATACAGCCCCGGCACTCGTCAGGTGTTCAGCCATCGCACCCGATGCATAACTGTTGCCCGATGATGTGTCAAAGTTTGCCAATCCCATCATAACACCCATTACATTCTTCTGATTGTTAGGAAAACTATTTGTAATCACAGAACTTACGTCCATCATCTCAAGCTCCCTCTGCACAAATGGAAATTGCCATTTTCTTGCATCCGAACGTATATCACCAGTCTCCACGAAATACACCGTTCCATCCATTTTTTTACCGTCAGACTCGATACCCCTTTCCAGACACGCCAACACTTCCTGCTTAGTATTACCCCTCTCCCCAATATATCCTAACATCATGCAGGGCAAGGGCATATCGGCCTTCAACCATCGCTTATACCGGGATAAAGACTGCGGAAAATGAACACCCCCGGATACATTCTCCCTTCCCGAAAAGAGCGGCGACTTGAACCCTGCTCTGTTAACATCGTCCGCTGTCGGCCACCTGTTCCAGAGAAACGTAATACCAAGAATCGACACGACGGGCTCCCCGCTGATGCTGACAGGAAATCCAGTCGAATAGACCCAGGCCAAAACATGCTCCAAGCCCCGTTCCTTTACAGCTTTAATAGCAGGCATCCAGATAAGATCAGTAAAATCAGCATGAGATATGGTCAGCACCCCATCGGCATACTTCTGCGGCAGGGCCAGCTTTAGTATGTTCTGAGAAGGCACGCCTCTAGATTTTGCCCAGCTCTCCGCTATCTCAACAGAATCCGCCGACTTGCTGTTCACTAACAGCAAGACCTCATGCGGGCCCTGAGCTGCTGCTGCAGAGGCCATCAGGATCACAACAAATACGAGAAAACACCTCATCAGTCATCCAGTTTTGAGATTATAGCCTCAACCGTCCCGTCCACCTCAAGCCCATTGCGATCGACCTGACACGGTATAGCGTCATATAGCGGCTGACGTTTCTCGAGTATCCCCATAATCATGCTCATCTTATCATCGCCAGCAAGTAGCGGTCGGTTGGTATCAGCCTCAACACGCTCCAGGATAGTCTCCGGAGAGAGAGATAGACAGACCACCAGACCCGTGCTACTGAAGTCGTCAATATTGGATTGATTCAGGACTATTCCGCCGCCTGTAGCTATCACCAGACCGATTTCAGCAGACAGCTCCTGGACCAGCTTGCGCTCAAGGTCGCGAAAGTATGCTTCTCCGTCCTGTGAAAAAACATCAGGAATCGAGCGTCCTTCGCGTTCAACGATCACATCATCCATATCCACAAACTTCATATCAAGCCGTACAGCCAGCGCCTTACCAACGCGCGTCTTCCCTGTCCCCATAAACCCAACCAAAACAATATTTTTCATATTAACCTTACATCACGCTTCGCTTGAATATCGAATATCAAATTTCGAAGTACCTCCATCACCCAATTCCGTACATTCTACATAAGGCATCCCTGAGCCTACAAGTATCTTTCCTTCGATATTCGGCATGCCGCAGGTATGTCTTCTCCCCTTCACGAAAAATGACACACGCTAAAGCGACCCTCACTAACTTCTTTTCTCGGAGGAACCTTCTCCCTGCAAATTTCCTGCACCTTATGACATCTCGGATGAAACGGACAACCCGGGATGCGCTCCGTAGCAGACGGAACATCACCACCAAGCACTATTCTATCCGAACCAACCTCCCTGTTCTTTAATCCTTTTTCAACATCAGGCACAGCCGACAACAATGCTTCTGTGTACGGATGCGCCGGCTTAACAAACAATTCAGCCGCTGGCGACTCCTCGACAACCTTCCCCAGATACATAACATATATCCGCTCACACATATATCTCACAACCGCAAGGTCATGCGCTATAAAGAGATACGACAGATTCATCTTCTTCTGCAAGTCTTTCATGAGGTTCAATATCTGAACCTGCACCGACACATCCAGGGCAGATACCGGCTCATCCGCTATAACAAGAGTAGGACTCACTGCCAACGCCCTCGCAATACCAATTCTCTGCCTCTGCCCTCCACTGAACTCGTGCGGATATCTATTAGCATACAAGGACTCCAACCCTACCATATCCAAAAGCTCTGCCACGCGTTGATCCACAGCAGCCTTGCCAATACCCGGATTATGCACACGACAAACCTCACTCAAACACCCTCCGACACTCAGCCTGGGATTGAGAGAACCAAGTGGATCCTGAAATATCATCTGAACTCTTGTCCTGAAACTCTTAAGTTCTTTCCTGGAAAGACGAGTCACATCATTGCCGTCAAAACTGACCTGACCACCAGCCACGGGAACCAGCCTTACCACCGCATTGGCAAGAGAACTTTTACCGCAACCACTCTCACCAACAAGCCCCACACTCTGACCTTCCCCCACCTCAAGCGTAACGCCATCAACCGCACGCAAAACCGGCTTACCACCTTCTCCGCCAAACTGAACCGTCAAATCTTTAATCTTAAGCATCACTCCCCCCCAACGGATAATGACACCTAACCAATCTCCCCTCCTCCTGGTTACTGGACGTTGGTTGCTGAACGTTGGTTGTCGAACCTCCCTCAGAGCCCACCAGTCCCTCTCTCTCCATTCGGTATTCTGCATTCGATATTCGACATTCTAATTCAGGTTCTACTTCTCTACATTTGTCCTGAGCATATTTGCATCTTGGCTCAAACTTACAACCCGGCGGCAATTCCGCCGGATTAGGAACAAACCCGTCTATTCCTTCCAGCCGAACATCACTTCCATCAATGCCGGATAGTTTAGGCACAGCATCCAACAGCCCTCTCGTGTAAGGATGCGCAGGTGCTGCCAAAACATCACGCACCTGGCCAGATTCAACAATACGTCCCGCATACATAACATTAACCGTATGCGCAACGTCAGCGACCAACCCCAAATTGTGCGTAATAAGCAAGACCGACATATTGAGTTTCTTCTGCAGGGAACTAAGAAGCTCCAATATCTGAGCCTGTATAGTTACATCCAAAGCTGTTGTAGGTTCATCTGCAACAAGCAATTTGGGCGAACATGCCAAAGCCATAGCTATCATTACTCGCTGCTGCATGCCACCGCTAAGTTCATGCGGATAAGCCTTCATCCGCTCCGCGGGATCCGGCAAGCCTACAAGAGTCATCAACCTGATTGTCTCATCTCGTGCACTCACATCCTTCCTGTGCAGTTGAATTGCCTCCATAATCTGAGCGCCGACACGAAAGACAGGATTCAGTGCTGTGCTCGGATCCTGAAAGACGTACGCTATCTCACGCCCTCTCAGTTCACGCAAACGCGAATTACTCATTTCCAGAACATTCTCACCATTAAACATGATACTGCCCGCAGCGTAGGACCCAGCAGGCTCAGGAACCAATCGTGCCAGAGAAAGTGCTGTAACGCTTTTTCCGCATCCGCTTTCGCCCACTAACGCAAAAGTCGAACCATCCGGAACAGAAAAACTGACACCATCAACAGCACAAACTGGATCCTTAGACGATCCAAACTGCACTTTCAACCCCTTTACTTCCAGCAAATCACTCATAACACCGAGAATCTCACAATCATCCTGTATTTTCAAGACTTTCCACATAGAATACAGACTGCTGAAGACTGACGTTCTCGCCATACAACAGACAGATCGATCCGATCAAAGAGTCCTTGTTTGATAGCCGTGAAGCCGTTGAAAACATGCTGATAATCCACCACCATGGATACAGGTTCATTATCCTTTATTCCCAACTGCTTCTGAAACGCAACCAGACGGAAGATATTTGTCTTAATTCCGAGATCATACTTATTCAACACATAGAACGTTTCAAACCGTTCTTCCAGCTCCGACATGATCTAATTCTTAACCTTCATGCAATCCGGACACCCCGGCTCGTAGAAATAATCAATTACAACTGGAGATATCTCCTGAGCACAGAGATTAATAGCTACAAAGAAAAACACATAGAATACTTCATTAGCATCCCATAGGATGCAGACTGTAGGTCAATAGACTGTAGACTGTTAGGAAAAAGACATTTTTATAGCCCTTTACCATAATATACGTCTGATAATTCTGACTGTAGATTACAGTGCGTTGGCCTAATAGCCTATAGCCCTAAACTGCTATAGCCTTTGCGTCCCTATGGGACGCTAGTGAATCAAATACCAGGCTAGTGTCGGAGAGATATCAAGGCGCTGGGCCGAATAAAAAGCAATCAACAAGAGCACATGCGAAGCCTTGTTAAGTCGGCTTCTCTCCTGCTCTGCGTTCTCGGGCCCTCGAGGCGGGGACGCCGGGCGCGAAATCCTTTGCAACGCAAAATCCGCACATCTATTATTGGTTGCCTGTTTTGTGATGTTTCGGTAGTATGTTCTCGATATGTCGGATGGGTATAGTATCAAAATTAAAGCCCTTCTCAGGAGGCGAGATTAAACAGCATTTGGAGTTCCACCAATAAGTCCCCCTCTACCTGATTATGACAAGCAAGCCTTACAATGCATTAGTGTCCATAGCAAAGTGCTCGAGCTACAGTTCGAATCTGGAGCGGGTGATATCCAATCTCATTAGCGAACTAAACATCGCTGATCTCATTGCCCCTGGGAAAAAGGTTCTGATCAAGCCCAACATGCTGACTGACCGCGCGCCAGCGGAAGCTGTCACCACGCACCCTGAGGTTGTGCGAGCTGCAATCCGTTATCTTAAGAAGATGAATCTCGACGTAACGGTTGCTGATAGTCCGGCAAGCGCGGTGAAAGTCGATCGCGTCTGGGAGACAACTGGCTTCAGAGCTTTATGCGAAGAGGAAAACGTCCCCCTGCTCAACCTTGAGGTGGCGGGATCTGTTCCTGTTGAAAGCAATGGTTACACATTCAACATTTCTAAGCCTGTTATGGATGCGGATCTGATAATCAATATGCCAAAGGTCAAAACGCATGCCCTGACCGTTCTGACGGCTGGCATAAAGAATTACTACGGAACGTTGCCGGGCTTTCAGAAGGCTTATATGCACAAGGCGTATCCCAAGCAGGCTGACTTTGGCGGTTTCCTGCGTGAGCTTTATGCGCAAATGCCGCCTAATATTAATATTGCAGATGCGATTGTGGGCATGGAGGGTGACGGACCATCCGGTGGTAGTCCGGTCGCGCTGGGTTTTCTTGCGGCATCAACCGATGCACTCGCGCTGGATTTGACGCTCTGCAACATCCTCAGGATCAACCCGAAAACAGTCCCATACCTCAGTGACCATGCGGAGCACTGCACAAATATCGATGTGCGAGGCGATAATATCCAGGATATTATGCCGACATCTTTCAAGCTGCCTAACACGCTTGCCATACGCCTGCTCCCTAGGTGGGTGGTGACATTACTTGACCCATTTTTATGGATAAGGCCTGATATTCGGGAGGACTGCATCGCCTGCGGGCTCTGCGTAAAAGCCTGTCCTGTCGAAGCGCTCAAAATCGACAGCGGGCTTAAGCAGGCCGTGCTCGACCCTGAAAAATGCATCAGCTGTTGCTGCTGCCATGAGATCTGTCCAGAGAAGGCTATTGATATGGCCAGCAGCCCTCTGATCAACTTTCTAAGAAGAGGGAAAGAGCTGTAGGCGTGGGAGAGAGAATTGACGAAGAATGAATAATGAAGGCCCATACTCATCATTCATTATCAGTAGCATCCCATAGGATGCAGACTGCAGGTCAATAGACTGTAGCCCTAAACTGCTATAGCCTTTGCGTCCCTATGGGACGCTAGTGATTCATTATTCCTCACTGCCTTACGGCCTATTATGTTGCATTTTATGCCTGAATCGACTATCGTCCAACTCCATGAAATACAGGATGAAACATGTTGCAGAGTATGTTCTTTTGCGGTCTGCGGGCGCGATTGTGAACATACTTCCGTATCGTGGTGCGCTTGTTTTCGGGGCTGGCATAGCATGGTTGGCGCATTATATATTTCAGTTCAGGGTCAAAGAAACGAAAAGGCGCATTAAGCTTGTATTCGGAGACAAGTATGCTGTGAAGGAAATCTCCACTATTGCATGGGTTGCCTGGCGCAACATAGTTTTCAACTTCATCGAGATTCTTGGGATAGGTAAAGCTAATCCTAAATGGGTCGATTCGCATTATGACGCCGAGCAATTCCTTACGGAAACAAAGAAGCAGGCTGACAGCGGCAAGGGCTGTATTATCGCCGCGCCACATATGGGCAACTGGGATCTGGCATCGGTCCCCTGCTGCCAGAGAGGTCTGCCGGTGTTCAGCATAGCCGCGTTACAGAGGAACCCATTGACTAATGACTATTTCAACAAGATAAGGAGCTCACCTGGATTTGAGACATTAACACGCGGCGGCGGGACCATGGCGCGCGTGGCAGACAATCTGAAGGCGGGCAAGTTCCTTGTCATCCTCCCGGACTCTCGAATGAAAACACCTGACATGGAATTGGATTTGTTGGGCGGGAAGGCTAACCTCGGCAAAGGCATGGCTTTCTTCGCAAGAAGAACTGAGCTGCCGATCTTTCCCGTCATATGCAGCCGTATTGGCTGGACGCAGCATAAGCTGCAATATTTTGAGCCTGTTTATCCTGACCTGACACTTGACAAGAAGGAAGATATAGAGAGAATGACACGTCTTGTCGTAGAGCTTATGGATAGGGCAATACAGGAACAGCCTGAACAGTGGTTTTGGTATAACAAGAGATGGGTTCTTGATCCAGTTCAGCAAAGCTGAACTGGATCATGGTTGACGGTTAATGGTTGATGATGGAAGGGTGATTATAGGCTTAAGTTAGATTAAAAGTAAGAAGGATTGGAAATGATTAGAGTTAATGAGAATTATGGTAAATTGCAGGCTTCGTACCTGTTTTCAACAATAGCGTCTAAGGTTTCGGCGTTTATAGAGGCTAATCCGGATAAGGATATCATCAAACTTGGTATTGGCGATGTCACAAAACCGTTGCCGGCGGCTTGTATTGCGGCACTCCATGCGGCAACTGACGAGATGGCCAATGAATCGGCGTTTCGCGGATATGGGCCTGAACAGGGTTATGACTTCCTTCGCGAAATTATTGCTGTTAACGATTATCAATCAAAAGGCGCAAACGTTGCTGCCAATGAAGTCTTTGTGAGCGATGGCGCAAAGTGTGATGTTGCAAATATACAGGAACTTTTCGCAACAGACGTTAAGGTTGCCGTCCCGGATCCTGTTTATCCTGTTTATGTGGACACAAATGTAATGGCTGGCAGGACAGATATTTTCACCAACGACAGATACCAGGGCCTCACTTATCTCGAATGCCGTGAGGACAATGAGTACGTGCCGGAACTCCCGAAAGAGCCCGTCGACCTTATTTACCTCTGCTTCCCAAATAATCCAACAGGAGCAACAGCAACAAAAGAGCAACTCAGGGAATGGGTTGATTATGCAAAAGCAACTAAGTCTGTGATTCTTTTCGATGCGGCCTATGAAGCATTCATTAGGGACGAATCGCTCCCCCGCTCTATTTACGAGATTGAAGGCGCAAGGGATGTTGCAATAGAGTTCAGAAGTTTCTCGAAGACTGCAGGCTTCACCGGCACAAGATGCGCGTTTACCGTGGTTCCGGAAGAGTGCATGGGTTATGCCGCAAGCGGTGAAGCTGTACCTTTGCACGCGATGTGGAACAGAAGGCATACGACGAAGTTTAATGGTGTATCGTATCCTATTCAAAAAGCTGCCGAGGCTGTATATTCTGATGCGGGCAAGATGCAGGTCAAGGAGCTGACTGATTATTATCTTAAGAACGCGGCGCTGATCAGGGAAAAGATAGGCGAGTTGGGATATCATCTTACTGGAGGAGAGAACTCTCCTTACATCTGGATCAAGACGGGTGGAGATTCATGGGAATTCTTCGATAAGCTTCTTAACGAAGCAGCTGTTGTTACAACGCCTGGTAGCGGATTCGGCAAATGCGGAGAGGGATATATCCGCATCAGCGCGTTTAATGATTATGATAAGGTCGTTGAAGCGATTGAGAGAATCAAGGGCGTATTGCAGTAGCAATACGCGGACTACGGACTACAGAAAGACGACCAAAGGGCCGAGATGCTTCGTGTACTATTCGTGGTTACGTAACATCTATCCTAGCAAATGGCCTTCAGGGCATTTGCAACACGCTCATTGACAGGCACGTCTGAGACCTGGAATTCTTCGCCTGTAACGAGTTCGTAGGCCTGAATATAGCGTTTTGCAGCTTCTATCCTGACCTCGTCGGTAAGAACTGGCACTTCACCATCGCCCCGGAAGCCCTGAGCCGCCAGCCATTCACGAACGTACTCCTTGTCCAGTTTGCGCTGTGTCTCGCCGGCATCGAAGAGTTTCTGATAGGTGTCTGTATACCAATAGCGTGATGAATCTGGTGTATTGACTTCGTCGCTCACGACGATCTCGCCATTCACTTTGCCAAGTTCGTATTTTGTATCGACGAAGATCAGACCTCTGGTTGCCGCAAAGTCCGAAGCTGCGTTATAGAGTTTAAAGCAGAGATCTGCGGCCTTATCAAACGTCTCGGCATCGATGAGACCCTCGTCTATAGCCTCTTCACGAGATACGTTTCTGTCATGTTCTTCGTGTTTCGTGGTCGGCGTCAATATGAGCTCATCGAGCTTCTGGTCTTTCTTTAGGCCATCTGGAAGAACGTTCCCGCAAAGGTTACGAACGCCTTGTTCGTAGTTATACCAAGCCGACGTCTTGGTTACGCCGGTTATATATCCACGCACGATGAATTCAAGGTTGAGCTGTTCGCATTCGTGGACAATCATAATATTTGGATCTGGTACTTCTATCACATGATTCGGGACGACATCCTTTGTCTGCTCGAACCAGAAAGCAGCGATTTGATTAAGAACCTGTCCTTTAAATGGGATTGCGCCGAGAATTCTATCAAAAGCGGATATACGGTCAGAGATAACAAGTATTCTCTTGTCTCCCTTCTTGAGCCAATCTCTTACTTTGCCGTGCTCAAACTCCGGGACCCCCTCGAAGTCCGTTGTTTCCAAAGTGTTGTTAAGTTCCTGTCTGATTCTATCATCACTGATCATAATTCACCTTTCTTCATTTGTTGCACAAAATAATACAGTTTTTCACCAGGGCAAGCACTCGAACCGAGATCTCTGTGCCCATAAATTCTGTGTTTCTTAATTCTATACCGTTCTCGGACGAGGTTGACCAGTAACTTCATCGATTCGATCTGTGCCTCTGATGGAGATTGGATTTCAAAATTGCCCAGGAGCATGATTCCGACATTACGTTCGTTCTGATCCTTGACGTGAGCTCCCTCGTAAGCTAGGGACCGTCCAGCCCAGACTCTACCCGCATAATCGATAATGAGATGGTATCCGACGTCGCCGTACCCTCGTTCTGTATGTCCGGCGAGGACGCCATGGAGCGAAAGAACAACATCTTCTTTCTCTACGCTCACGTCTTCGCCTCCAGCCGTGTGATGGACGGTTACCCTGTCAACAGGTCCAATGCCTCTCATTCGCCAGGCCTTAACTTTCTGGGATGTCCATGCCGAGCGTTTATGGAAAGTCATTTTCTCAGAAATAAACTCCATATCGACGGGAGGGAGTTGTCTTTTAACGACCGCAGCATTGGCCGTGGCTGCACAGCCAGCCAGCCCCGCTGTTACAATAAACTCTCGCCTTTTCAACACCTGATCAATCCCTTCACGTTTCACGCATTAATATCCAAATTCATTATTCTGGGTGCATAGGACCATCCGCGTTTTACCGCCAGCTGTCCCATCTTAAGCTCACACATGGCCATTATTTCATTTACAAGAAACGCTCGTTCCTTTGTACGCGAAGAGTTTCCCATCAGAGCTGATGCGGAAGAGCATACGTGACTGAGGGCAAGAACGCCTTCGCCATCAGTCTCATCCCAAACATCGGCAATCGAATCGAGGAGTAAGCTAAGCGCGTTAAAAAACGTTAATTCGAGCGCGATATTGTCGCCCAAAGTAATTTGTTTCAGGTCAAGGATCCACATTGAGTCTTCTATTGTGACTTCCCACTCGGATGGCCGTATCATGCCTGAGCCAAACAGGAGGAATCGACGTGCCGCATGTTTATCACCGACTGAAGCCATGGCCTTGGAAGCCAGCATGATTAATTCATCAGAGTTAACGCACATGCAATCGAGTTCATCGCTAATAAATATTTCGACCGCACGGGCAATCTCATCTATATTCCCAGGATCGACCAGCAGTTCGGTATCGCACACATCCATAAACTCGCCCTTGATATGCGCTACTATTTTCGAATCCTTTGGCTGACAAGCATCGTCCTTGTAATAAATCATCTCTTCGCTTAGTCCCTTTCCTTCGCAACCAGACCTTCAACAGCGCTCATAAACTGGTTCACATCCTTAAACCGCCTATAAACTGAGGCAAAGCGAACAAACGCCACTTCATCCAAGCCTTCTAGTTTTTCCATTACTTTCTTGCCTATCATCTGGCTTGGAACCTCTCTCTCGTATTCGCTCTCCAGCTCTTCGATGATTCCGTCAATCAGGGTTTCAATCTGCTCTGAGCTTATGGGCCTTTTCTGACAAGCGCGTTCGAGACCGCTCACCAGTTTGTTCCGGTCTATTTCCTCATGTCGTCCATCACGCTTAATAATCTTCAGCTTTGCTCTCACGACTTCTTCATAAGTCGTAAACCGAAAGCTACAGCGGTTGCAGATCCTCCGTCTGCGTATGGCTGAGCCATTACGCACGGACCGGCTATCGATTACTTTATCTTCCTGGTTGGAACATTTAGGACAGCGCATCTTGTTCTCCTTTTTGTATAGGAACACGCATTAAGTTCAGGACAGCACGGTCTTGACGGCATCAATGATACTGTCAACCTCATTGGTTCTGACAAATTTCTTAATCCCTAAACCGCTATCGGTATATTTTGTCTCTGGCACGGGAACATCACTATCGTCAAACAAGACTATAGGTATGCTTTTTGTGTTAGGCATATCCTTGAGAACGCCAGCAATGGCATCGCCATTCATACTGGACATTACAAGCTTCAGGACTATGACATCAGGCTTTTCAACAATTGCCTTCTCAAGAACATCGGGTCCCTTACTAACTGTACAAACATCGAATCCCGCTTTCTCGAATGCTCCAGCGAGAACCTGATTCCTCGCGCCATCATCCTCGGCGATAAGAACTTTCCCCCCGACAACAACTTCAGCACCTTCGTCAGATTCCTCCCCGCTTCTCAGAAATACAATTCGTCCTACTTCCATCAGCAGATCGGCAGGATCACAAGGCTTTGCTATAAATCCATCAACTTCCATACCGGCAAAAAATTCAGCCATATTAGCTCTGGCAGTCAGTACCAGCACTGGATATTTTGGCTTACCATTGGCATCGGTTACTTCGCGAAGAAATCCCATACCGCCGATTCCAGGCATGCTCATATCGAGTATGACCAAGTCAGGCACAACCGAGTCCATAACTTCAAGGCCATTTTCCGCGCAATCAGCAGTTGTAACTTCATACCCCTCGAATGACAGAAAATCGCCTAATGTTATAAGCAGACTCGCGTCATCATCGATCAGGAGTATCTTTCTTCTTATCTGGTTTGTCATCATCTTCACCTTTCTATGGACGATATTCATCAATCTTTCAAGCTATTTAACGACGGCTTTTCCAAGAAACGCCTCGTACATCTTATCTAACAATTCATTTTCATTCCAGGGCTTGGACATTGCGGGTATGGAATAGGCGTTCAATATCTCAGCTTTTGCGCCACTGACATTCCCTCCTGTGACAACAATCACGGGTATACCGATCATCTTTTCGTCGCTCTTCATTCGCATCACAACCTCTGCGCCATCCATTTCCGGCATTATCAAATCGAGTATAACGAGGTCATAGAGTCTTTCGGAAAGCACCTTTAGCGCCTCTGCCCCATTGCTTACACAATTTATCCGATATCCATGCTTAGCTAACTGGGTGCCAAGAAGACGTCTAATTCCCTCCTCGTCGTCAACAATCATGACAGATGGAGCCTCGACCAGAGGGAGGATTATAGATACAATTGTACCATCAGGCAACCCTGCCGGAGGGCTGGCAATTCCCATGCCGCCGCCATGATGTTCGACTATCTCTTTTGACAGCGACAAGCCCAGACCTGACCCCGTAGCCTGCTCACCAACGGTAAAATATCTCTTTGTGACATGCTCTATCATGTTTCCAGGAATGCCCACGCCATTATCCATAACAGAGCAACGAACATACCCTGCATGCTCGGGATCGTCCTCTATGGTCAAATGTATCTCGCCCTTCTCTGCTGTGAATTTAATAGAATTGCCGATCAGGTTAAGAATCACGCGTTCTATCTTCAGCGGATCGCATTCAACAAACCAGCGACTGGAGTCCCCGACATTTTCCGATGTAAGCTTTATTGATTTCTGGTCAGCCAGTCCTCTGAGTGACTCGACGGCATTATTAACAACGCTAGTTAAGGGCAGTGTTGTCTTGGCGAGAACCAGTCCTTTGTTGTCAATTTTTCGAAGATCGAGAATATCATTAACCGTCCCCAGCAAACGTTTACAATCACCATCCATCATCTTGAGATATGTTTCAATTTTCTCAGGAACTTCTCCCGCAACGCCTTTAAGAAGATTTGTGACACCATATATCATTGAGGTAAGAGGTGTTCTCAGCTCATGAGATACGTTTGAAACAAACTGAGATTTTATTCTGTCATGCTCTTCCAGGCTGGCAACAGCATCTTCCAATGCTTTCAAGGCCATTTTACGTGTCGTGATATCACGAATAAAGAAACACATCTGATGCATACCGTCGACGACCATACTATTGACAGCAATTTCCGCCGGAAAAACGGATCTGTCACACCTTATGCAAATGGCATCGATGATGGTGTGCCTGCTATCACTGAGATTCTGCTTAATGGTTTCGATAACGTCCTGGGTTGCGCCCTGAATGCGATCGACAATGTGAGTGCCAATCAGTTCATCATCGTCCCACGCAAACATATTTATAGCTCTGGCATTATAATCCACAACATGCCCATTATCATCTGTGACGAAGACCCCATCATAAATACTCTGAAGAAGTTTGTTATAATCCGTATCTTCTCCGGATTTCTTACCGGGGAGCCTGTTCGGAGTGTCATCGACAGGTTCATAAACCGTCAGAGATGCTTCCTTGGACAATGCTGCGAAATCCGGATGAAGATCAATACGCATTGTCTGAGATGCTTTTGGTTTTTTTGCCACTTGGTTCCCTTTTCTGGTCAGCCCTGCTTCTTGTATATTGAGTCTTGAATTTTGCGGTCAGGCTTCAACGTTTTCGGAACACCCGAAAGCTCCAATAAATGGTCAATAAGAGTCTGAACTTTCTTTGAACTCTCTTCTGCTAGAGAAAGCATATCGGTCTGAGATGCCGAAATATCGCCCATAGTGCCTGTAAGAATCATTTCTATGGAGCAGTTAATTACAGAAAGCGGTTGGCACAACTCCTGAACAACCTCAGCTAATTGTACCAAGAGCTTCTTTTTCGACAGACCCGGCTTATTGGTCCCGGACGTCTTGCCCTTGGCCTCGGGTGCTTCATCGGATTCTTTTACCTGCTGAACCAAGTCTCGAATCTTCTTCTCTGCCCTGAGGACCATTTTTTGGACCTCTTTGTCAACATCGCCCATGATGTGAGCAACATCTTCCTTTTTGACACCGTCCGGAGTCGCAGCTCCGTCGACAAGATCAACACTGGATTCCATCTGGTCCAGAAGCATGGCAAGATGACCAACGGCAGCCATACCTGATGCACCGTCGCCGACCAAGTCATCACCTATTCTGCTCTTAAAGAGAAGTTCCTGCCAACCGTCGAAGGAAAGTCCGCCCTCCTTCATCCTCTCCTGAAGGTCTGAGTCTCCGATTTTATCCAGGCCCTTCGTCCTAATGAATCTAAGTATTCTGCTTTCGTTGCTTTCGATAGCCGTACGCTTCTTCATATAATCAGAGGCCAGACCATCGATCTCAATCTCATCATTGAGCTGCTCGAAAGAGTCAGAAATTGCGGCCATGTCATCGTCGCTAAAATAAGCGCCCTCGTCCTTGAGCCTGGTGACAATGGATTCCTCCAGCGCCTTCAGTGCTTTCTTGAGCACTTTTTTTCCCTTCTGCGAATTGAAAGACGGGTCAGAAGATATGGCATCATAAACTCGCCTGATTGAGTCAATGACTTCGTCGCAGTACGAATCATCCTCCTGACCAGCGGATGGTGACTTTGCCTCCGAGGCTGACTGGACAATAAGTTCACTGAGTTTGTCGGAATCATTTGAAGCTACTATTTTAAGCTGCGCGGCCAGCCCCTCTATTTCCTCTGGGCTTTGCGCCTCACTTTTAAGGAACGCGGCAATATCGTTGGCCGCCGTCTCGATCTCCGCAGTCGCATCGCCCTTGGAGACCACTTCCTCATGCTCCGTGACCTGAAGGACGGTAATTTTCGTTGCCTTGACAGAAGAGAGGTCGAAACTCTTAATGGCTTCGCCGAATCCGCCAAACTGTTTCAGGTCTTCAGGATTGGAGTTAAGAACATCTATCAGCTGGTGAAACTTCTCCCCGGATATTTCCTTAGTGATGGAGAAACTTCCTATTTCGAGAGCAGCTAAATTCGTAACCACCATTTTCATCAAAGGGTTGGCAAGATCAACCATCTCGCCGTTGAGCATGAGGTTCTCGTCGCTAATCGCAATCTGTATCTCACCTGCATTCTTCAGTGCTATGCATATTGCGACATAGCATTGATCGAGTGCCTGCTTTGTGACGCTGTGTTCCGACGAATAGAGACTACTATTAGTAAACACCAGTCCTAAAGCCCTGATGATATCCTGAGCCTCTTCTGTGGTTATTGGTTTATTATCACTCATTTAAACGAAATTATATGGTACTTTGGCTTAGAAAAACAACTAAAAACACGAACATGGGTAAAAAAAAGGCTCCGTTCGGTTGAACGGAGCCTTTTGAAATAAAATCCCGGCGACGAGCTACTCTCCCATAGCCGAATGCCATAGTACCATCGCCGCTGAGGTCCTTCACTTCCGTGTTCGAAATGGAAACGGGTGTTACCCCCTCGCTATGATCACCGGGAAAAATCAAAATAACATAGATATGAGCAATGCAAAATCATGAGGTTTAATAAAAAAGACCAAGCCTCACGGCTAATTAGTACTGGTTAGCTTAACACCTTTAAATATACGTGCTTACACACCCAGCCTATCAACCCCATCGTCTTTGGGGAGCCTTAAGTGGACCGAAGTCCAAGGGAGATCTTGTCTTGGAGGAGGCTTAGCGCTTAGATGCTTTCAGCGCTTATCCGTTCCGTACATAGCTACCCTGCGATGCCGTTGGCACGACAACAGGAACACCAGAGGTACGTCATTCCCGGTCCTCTCGTACTAGGGAATGTTCTCCTCAAATCTCCTACGCCCACAGAGGATAAGGACCGAACTGTCTTACGACGTTCTGAACCCAGCTCGCGTACCACTTTAATTGGCGAACAGCCAAACCCTTGGGACCTTCTCCAGCCCCAGGATGTGATGAGCCGACATCGAGGTGCCAAACCGCTGCGTCGATGTGAACTCTCGGCAGCGATCAGCCTGTTATCCCCGGCGTACCTTTTGTCCGATGAGCGATGGCGCTACCACGAGCAACCACCGGATCACTATGTCCTGGTTTCCCATCTGCTCGACTTGTAGGTCTTGCAGTTAAGCTAGCTTTTCCCATTGCGGTATCAGTACGATTTCCATCCGTACCTAGCTAACCTTTGTGAACGCCTCCGTTACTTTTTGGGAGGCATCCGCCCCAGACAAACTACCCACCAGACAC
>JAUUYL010000104.1 GCA_030590485.1 Lentisphaerota bacterium
GTTGCCTATGAATCCGGCCCCGCCAGTTACGATAAATCGTTTACTCATTATTAGCTCAGAGTCCTTATCTTTTCTATTATATTGGTTGTCGACTTGTTCTCAACAAGTGGGGCGAGTACGACTTTGCCGCCATTCTCCTCTACGATCTCACGCCCGCTTACATAGTGAGCCCAGTCTTCGCCTTTAACTAACACGTCCGGGATGAGTTCGCCTATGATTGTTAAAGGTTCGTCTTCATCAAAGATTATCACGTAATCGACGCATTCCAGCCCTGCGATTACTATAGCCCGTTCGTCTTGGGGTACTATGGGGCGGGAGTTGTCCTTATTGCGCCTGACGGATGCGTCGGAATTGAGCCCTACGACGAGTGCATCGCCCTGGTTACGGGCGAAATTCAGGTATGTGACGTGTCCGGGATGGAGGATATCGAAGCATCCATTAGTAAATACGAGTTTCTTGCCGTCCTCACGCAAACGCGCGCGTTCGGATCGCATGGCTTTGAGCTCTACTATCTTGGATTCAGGCTTTCTCATGATGGGTGCAGTATAGCAGGGGAGAGTGGGATAGGCAAGGAGGGACTATGGACTGTGGACAGTGGGACGGTCAAGATAAGTGCGTAAATTGAGATCCCTTTCAGCACAATACTTTACAGTACACCCCTTGTGTTTTCATCTCTCCTGCTGCCTATTGCCTATTGCCTACTGCCTAATCCTCTGTTATCTTGCTCTCATGAAAGACGTTCAGAATAGTTATGATGATCGGAAGATACCGATTCAGAAGGCCGGAATCAAAGACCTGCAGTATCCTGTAGTGGTCTTGGATCGGCAAAATAAATCCCAATCCACGATAGCGTCTGTCAGTATGTATGTCGATTTGCCGCATAATTTTAAGGGCACGCATATGTCTCGTTTTGTGGAGGTGTTAAATGTGCATCGTGGCAGAATATCCGTAGAGGAGATTGAGGATATATTGCTGACAATGCAGGATAGGTTTGAGTGTGAGACGGCGCATTTTGATATACGTTTTCCTTATTTCATGGAGAAAGAGGCTCCGGTTTCCCGCGAGAAATCGCTGATGAACTATAGCTGCGCCTTGTTGGCATCGCTAAAGAAGGATGATGGCCGGCAAGTCTTCGACCGTGTTCTGGAGGTAGGGGTTCCTGTCACCATGCTTTGTCCCTGCTCCAAGGAAATAAGCGAAGCGGGTGCACATAACCAACGTTCTGTTATAACGGTGCGCGTGAGGACTAATGATCTGGTGTGGTTTGAGGAGCTGATAGAGATAGCAGAAGGCGAGGCGAGTGCCCCTGTGTTTTCTCTAATCAAGCGGGTGGATGAGAAATATTTGACGGAAGCGGCATATAACAACCCGCTTTTTGCCGAGGATGTTGTCAGGGCTGTGGCGACCAGATTAAGGGCTGATCAGCGTGTATGCTGGTATCAGGTTGAGAGCGAGAATGAGGAAAGTATACACAATCACAACGCTTATGCTATGGTAGAAGAGAAGAAGACGAATGATGAATGATGAGTAATGAATGATGAATTTGGCGGAATCATTACTTATATGTTTTTCTGTCTTTCGATATTCGAAGTTTGATATTCGATATTGAGGCATAGGCGGGGAAGAAGAAAGGAGGAGGAGATATGTCTGTTATAAGTTTGAGTTGCCCGGGATGTCAGCAGCCTATAGAAGCTCCTGCCGAGATGGCAGGGCAGATTGCGCAGTGTCCTGCATGTTCACAGGAGATTTCGATTCCGCAAGCTGTTGCGGATGCGGGCGTTGTTCCTGCGGCGGCACCACCAGCGGAAAATGCGTGTTCTTCCTGCGGGGCAGCCATGGAAAAGGATTCGGTGCTTTGTGTGCAATGTGGTTTTCATTCCGGGTTAGGTAAGAAGATCGATACAGATCTCTAGTGGACAACAATTGCTAATGAACAAGTGGCTGCCTATATTATTGCCGGCTGTGTTGTTTGTTGTCTTGGGCGCGGTGCTTATTCTTTTTAATGGTGCTAGTGCTTGGGTCAATTACCCGTCTTTTCGTGTCCTTCCATATTTATTGATGACACTTAGCTTCTTTCTTGGACTATTCTTTCTTCAGAGCCGAGTTTCGTTTCTCAGTCTGTTTCTCGCTGTGGTAACTTATTATCTGGACAACACTTGCTCCACGGAAGGACTGACGGGTAAGTGCGAGACGATTATATTCCTTTCGTCCATATACATTCCGGTATTTGGTGTTTTGTTTTATCATCTTGGTGAGCGTGGTTTCTTGACGATGGATGGGTATGTCAGGTTGGTCATTATTCTTTCCGGGGTAATTGTAATACTTCTTGTTCCTAATATTGCTGATATGAGCCGTGCAATATCCACTACGAGCATTCGGCTTTTCAGTCCGCCAACGGACTTATTGAGAATTCCATTAGCCGGCCTTCTTGTCTTGATCGTTTGCCTGCCTTTCTTCTTTTTTAGAAGCGGGTTTGAGAGCCCGTTGCTTGGATATTTCTTCGGGCTTGCGGTTCTTTTTGTGTTTGCCGGCTTGAGTATGAGTTCGTCTGTATGGCCCGAAGAATCGAGGCGCGTGGTGCTGCTTTCGTTCATGTCAGGTGCATCGGTCACTCTTGCGTGGGCTGTTATGGAGAGCTCATGGCGGAATGCTAATATTGATGAATTGACTGAATTGCCGGGCAGAAGATCGCTCAAGAACCATCTTGATAGGCTTGGTGGCTCATATGCCATCGCGATGGTGGATATTGATCATTTCAAGAAGGTGAACGACCGGTTTGGTCATGATACAGGCGATCAGGTTCTACGTTTTATTGCATCCTTTCTGAGATATAATTCTGCTGGAAAGGCATATCGTTATGGTGGTGAGGAGTTTGCTATCGTGTGCGATGGCGGGGAATTTAAGGAAATTGTGGCGCAGCTGGATGAATTAAGAGAATCGATCAGCAACCGGGAATTTATTGTGCGGAGCCGGCTTCGTCCAAAACAGACTCCAGGTAAAGGTGGCAGACCCGCGGGCAGAGATGATGTTAGCAAGACGATAACGATTACCGTGAGTATTGGAGTTGCTCAGCCTGGCAAGAAATATTTCTCGGCACAGGAAGTAATCGAGGCAGCAGACAAGGCTTTGTACAGAGCTAAGAAGGCCGGACGTAATCAGGTGAAGAATACCAGATGACGGCCATTGGCCGTCATCTGGTGACTACAGACTGCGGACCACAGGCTTGTCTTTTCAACCTATCCATCTTTCCTGTTATCTCTCCCTCTGCCCATAATCAAGATCCGTTTTATCTCGGGCATCTAGCGAGGGGGCGAGCGGGTGGGCAAACCCTCCCTGTCCCTTAGATCAGAACAATAAATCGATCATTGTATCAGCGGTTCACCGTCCATAGTCCATCTCATCCCATTGGGTTGGCCAGGAGGGCATCCGCTATGGCCGGGTCGAACTGAGTCCCTGAATGTCTGGCAATTTCTTCAAGAGCCTTTTCTTTTGACACCGCATCTTTGTAGGCCCTCTTTGCTGTTAGTGCGCTGTAGGCATCGGCAACGGTGATAATTCGGGCTCGCAGCGATATCTCGTTTCCTGCGAGTTCACGGGGATACCCAGTGCCGTCAAACCACTCGGCATGTTCGTAGGCGGATTCCGCTTCGTCTTGAAGAAAGTGGAAGTTCTGGAGAAGCTTATATCCTATTTCTGGATGCTCCCGCATGACAGAATGTTCCTCTTCATTTAGCGGGCCTGGTTTCTGGAGGATGTTCTCGGGTATACCGAGTTTCCCAATGTCATGCAGAAGCGCGCATCGCTTGACTGTTTCGCATTCGGATGGATCAATGTCCATTTGTTGAGCTATTTGAAAAGCACAGTGGCTGACGGTATTAGCATGCGCTAACGCGCCTGAATCATGCACGTCAAGCGCCAGAATCAGGGCTTGAGGAATGCCGATGCTGGTCATGTCGAAGGCTGAACTGCCTGCTGAACGTTCGATGTCGAGTATATCTACACCCTCACTGTAAGGGGTGGTGATATAATCGGATGGCATTTCCACTTGGCGAAGCAATGCGGCTATATCGGTGGTCAGCCTCATGATGTCGCGAAGGCTGACGGCAAGAGCGTCGGGCTGCAGGTCCCCTTTGTTCAATTCAAGATGCATCAGTTGCGCACGCATCATAATGACTGTGAGCGGTTGATTGACATTGTGAAGCAGCGCGCCCACAAGTGCCTGTACGGCTTCTTTCTTGTGTTGTTTCTCGCGCTGTGTTGCCTGCTCGTTCTCAGATGTTACATCGTTGATAATCATTGCGAAGAGGTCGACGTTTCCGCTTGAGTCTATAATAGTAAATTTAAGGAGGTGTTTGTTGCCGGAGATAGTGAATGTAGCCTCTGTCTTTTTGCAAAGGGAACGATCCTTAACGAGCCCCTCAAAGAAACAGTTGTCTTCGCAGGAGAAGACAACGTCTAGTTTTTTGCTCAGGATGTTGGTGAAATCCTCGAGGGTCAGAAGTTGCAGTAGGGCCTTATTGGCTCGGATGATGGTGCCTGAGTCGTCAACCAGAAGCATAATTGACGGGTTCAAATCAATCATATGTTCAAGTTCGTGTTTGGCTTTCTCTATCTTGCGGTTAATATCGACATCTGAACTCATGTCCGGATAGTAAAGGGTCGGTGATTATGGGTCAAGTGTATACCCCATAGCGCAACGGTTCCAAATATATGGCCGTACCAGGGTGATTGCCGTGGTGAGCGGAAAGGCTCGCCGAGATTGGGCTATTAAATAGAAGATTGTTGACAGATATCGCATGTATTGCTAACTTTCTCACGCTTTCCAGGTGAAACTGAATAGCTTTATGATTCCTGCGTAGCTCAGCGGTAGAGTAGGTGGCTGTTAATCCGTCATTTGACGGATCGTTGGTTTGTTGGGAATAGGGAAAGTTGAATAATTTATATGTGCGGACCGATGGTCTGCTCCTGCGTA
>JAUUYL010000134.1 GCA_030590485.1 Lentisphaerota bacterium
CGTTTTGCGGGTAAAACCTGGAGCGACCGCACACCCAGCAGGATATTACCATTATCCAATACCTCGGTATCCTCAATGCTATAATCCATGCGGGCAAAGTGGCCCAGCTTTCGTATTCTGCGCTTCGAACGAATGTCGAAAACCATTAAATTGCCGTTTCCATAGCAATATAAGTTGCCGTTTTTGACAACTGCCCGCTCAAAATAACGTCCCCCAGTCATGCACTCAATGATCGTAAAAGGACGCGCAGCTCCAAACTTGCAGTATATCTTCTCCCGGTCCCAACGGACAACATCGAATCGGGCAACATCCTTTTCAGAGACAAGCACGAAGGCGATTTTGCCGTCGTGGACGTCAACTATCGAAGCGTCATAAATGTCATTGCCACTATGACGAAATCGATAATTCCGATCGATGCTGAGTTTTATTCTTTCCTCTATACTTAGTCCATCCACCGGCACGAGAGGCAGTGCGAACTCTTTCCGACGATCATGATACGATGGTAGCGGCCTTTTTAGCACGTTGACCTTTATGTCGGTCTGCTTTAATTCGCCGGGATTCGTCGCATCCACCACGACACAACTATCATTCAGAAAGGCAACTAATGTATTGTCGATAAGCCGCATCCCCACATTCAGGGTCATTGTTTCCTCTGCAAAAAGGAAGGATAAATCGAGCTCGCTGACAGGTATCGGGGATTCTCCGCCAAGTCTGTAACTTCTCAAGTAGACCTTCTCATAAAAATTCGTCTTTCCTTCTCGTCGGTAATAAGCATGAATGGTAAGAGAATACACATCATCTCCAGCCTTTTTATATAGACTTCCAAGCCAGGGATTTGGATACATCCGGGCGCGAAGAGCCTCTATCCTCGGAATGCCGGCCATTCTTCTGGTCGGAACGCCGCCGATATCAATTAAGGAAATGTTGTTTTTGTTGATGTCAACGTAACTCTGCCCTTTCAATATAAGCCTGCCTTCGACGCTGTCCATTCTCAGTCCGAATGGCCCATAAGAGGATTTGGTTTCTTTTTCTTCCAACACTTTGATATTAGCAACCTGACTGCTGAAAAGCATCGTCAGAACGAAAACCAGCCCAGCAGCCACCCATAGTAGCCCTTTGAGATTTGTTTTCAAATGCCAGTCGTACTGCGCCGCGTAAAGGGCAAACACAAAAGCTACCGCAGATGCGGTAATCATAATCACCAGGGTAGGTCCCACCGTCCGCAACGTAACATCGCTCACGATATCCCTGTAACCCAGAGGGAGCATGAACGGAAGCACCAGGAAGAAACCCGCCAGCAACATCCCGATGAGCCAGGCACGCGCGGTTTTGCGTACAAGCACATTGCATCCGAAGCACAGGCTGTATGTCATTATCGCTATCAGGAAGGGGACCGGTACAGAATAACTTAATGATAGTACTTCGAGGTCTTTGGCACAGAGAGCACTGCTTACAATCCCAAAAACTACCGGACAGGTTACGATCAGTAAGGAGGCGATAAGCCCGATGAAGAATTTTATAGTCATAAGCATCTTCACATTGGCAGGCTTTGAACGCCAGAAGATGTATCGCCTCTCGTTCAGATCAGCCTGCACATTCGCACATGCGATAAGGCCGGTGAGCAAGGGACTGAACATAACAGCCATGATCGTCAGGCTGGCACTGTAAAATCCATCACCAGCCTTAAGATTGACCGCAGCTTCTTCTATCGGCAAGACCATTACCAGCCCCAGACAGGCCAGAAGGTGCCACCTAAGCTGACAAATCTGCTGATGGATGATCCCGGATACCCTCATAGATACCTCCTGATACTGACATATCTGTAACAGGCAATGCCAAGGACCGCCGCCGAAGCTATGATCTGCGAAAATACCGTCCCTACAGGCCCGACTTTGGTGATTCTCATGAATATAAGTGAATACGGCACAAAACGCTCGGCCCATGCCACCTCGCATAAGTTGGACCATAGAAGTATGATTCCCCAGCCGACAAAGACAGAAAACATGGCCGCCATAGAACCGGCCTCACTTCTGCTCTGGCAGCCGAAAACACAAAACCATGTAAAAAGAACCAGTCCGGCCATTCCGCAGAGTAAATTGGTCTTCAAGAGAAACAACACTCGGGCTTCCCTACCGTGAGTCATGAATTCCATAAACACACCACTGATAAGAAATATCGTGAGTATTCCAATAACCGTAGCTGTATATTTGCTGAAAAAAATCATCCATCTCTGAACTGGTATCTTGAAAAGCAGATGTATGGTCCGGTTGCTCATTTCGCCGGAGAAAATATCCAACGCATAGATTACAGGAACAGCAAACATCTGAACAAACGAGATCAATATGCAAACGTCGACATCCGGTACGATCCGTATTCTGAAAAGAATGGCCGAGAATGCTATGCTGGCCGCCCCGCAAAACCACAGTTTCCAGACGTTCTCTTTCCACTCTTTCCACAACAACATTCGAAACATGTTACTTCTCCGCCGGACCTGATTTGCCACGACCTGCTTTTTGAGAGACGATATTCTCGTATTCTTTGCGCAGCAGTTCGCCGACTTGCTCAATGGGCAGTTCCAGTTGAACCGCCAGGATGGCTGCTTCGCGAAGCACGTTTGAGACTGTCTTTCTTCTTTCTGCCACAGGAATATTCTGTTTATTGGAAGAAACGTATGTACCGTCGCCTCTCTCGATCCTGAGCACGTTCTGCCGACAAAGC
>JAUUYL010000103.1 GCA_030590485.1 Lentisphaerota bacterium
ACTCAAGGCAATATCATGATGAAACAAGATCACTATATGCGGCATTTAACTTTACAACCTACCAAAGAGGATTTTGCGTTGCAAAGGATTTCGCGCCCGGCGTCCCCGCCTCGAGGGCCCGAGAGCGCAGAGCAGGAGAGAAGAGTAGGTTTTGGCGTCATTTTGATATAGCTCCGCCCTTAGGAAGCGGAGGAGATTATTAAAAAGCTTCTGCTAAGCCGCCAAAAGGATCAGTCATGTCAAGAAGAGGTTTACGGCAGAAAACTCTCTATTTAAAGAGCAAATCCATGAGATCGCCGTTGGAAAGCGCGCCAAGTGACCCTGTTTTGCAGCTTATTTCATCAAAAGTCATAACTGAATCGGCTTTTCCTCCCTTTTTCATAACCGCCACTGGCACAGGAGTGCGAGTGTGCTTGCCGATTGATACAGGCACTGGATGGTCGGGAAGCACTGCAATATTGGTGTCAGAGGGTATTTGAGCGAGAACTGGAGTGACAATTTTGGAATCGAAATCCTCTATCGCCTGGATCTTGAGCTTCAGGTTCTGTTCATGAGACACCTCGTCAATTGCTTCCAGGTGCAGATATACCAGATCATGCGTGCATAGAGCTTCTATAGCAGCCGATGCCTTACCCTCGTAGTTGGTGTCGATATACCCTGTTGCTCCTGGGACCTTGATGACATCCATGCCGAGGCATTTCCCCAGCCCTGAAATGACATCTACTGCGGAAATGACCGCACCTGTAATACCATATTTTTCTTCCAGAGACTTAAGTGCGCCTGCGACTCCCCCGCTCCAGGGCCAGACACCATTGGCGGTGGTATTAAGTTTTTCTAGTACTGCAGGTGCTTCAGCGATCAACCTCAACATAAACGTCAGGGTTTCCTGTGCTTCAGGGTCGTCCGCTTTCGGGAGGTGTCGGCTTACCGGTTCGCCCTGATTATCGTCAGGCTTTTCAGCCCTTATATTGTGTGAATATTTGGAGCCGGAAAAAATCAAGAGGTTCCTGTAGCTCACACCTGTATAAAACTTAATGTCATCGGTTCTAAAAGACTCATTGAGAGCCGCAATAAGTCTATCTGCATCATTCTGGTTTATATGTCCGCCTGAGAAGTCTTTAAGTATCCCATCTTCGACCGCAGTGAGATTAAGCCTGAAAGCCTTATCATCCGGACGCATATCAATTCCTTGGCCAGCAGCCTCTAAGGGACCTCTGCCGCAATATTCAGTTGCGAGATCGCAACCGAGAACGGACATATTAGCTACTTCACTACTAGTCGGGAACCCTTCAGGAAGAGTGAGCATAGTGCCAGAGACACCGTTTGCCGCGATAGAATCCATTGCCGGGGTATTAGCGTACTGAAGCGGAGTCTTATCGCCCAGCTCAGATATTGGCTCATCAGCCATGCCGTCAGCCAGAAATATTATGGTCTTGTTTTTCATCACCGTGCATTTTGGCAATGAGTTCGTTTTGTGTCAAGAGAGAAGAGAGACAGTGGACGCGTGCAGAAATTGCAGGATATGCACTTACGAACTCGGGGACACCTAAAACCTTCTCTCCCTAAACCAGCTTGCCGTCGCGGAGTTCGAGAACAGAATCGCATGATGCGGCAATGTCTTTGTTGTGAGTTACGAGCACGAGTGCGTGGTTTCGTTCTCGGACAAGAGCAAAAAGTTGTTCAAGGACCTGGCCGCCAGTCACGCCATCGAGGTTTCCTGTCGGTTCATCAGCAAGAACAATGTCCGGATCGTTCATCAGCGCCCTTGCGAGTGCCACTCGCTGCTGTTCACCGCCGGAAAGCTCCATTGGAGTATGAGTTGATCTATCCTTAAGGCCTACGGAATCCAGGAGTTGCAATGCCCGGCTACGAATATCACCCACTCCGTCCCTGCGCCGTGCCATGGCTGGTAGCATCACATTTTCGCAAACATCCATTTCCGGGAAAAGATGATACGACTGGAACACAAACCCTATCCGCTCAGATCTTATTTTGGATCGTTCCCGCTCCGTAATCTCAAACATATTTACCCCATCAATTGCGACAGAACCAGCATCCGGCCTATCCAGACCGCCAAGAAGATGCATTAATGTACTCTTACCTGATCCACTCACGCCAACAACCGCTACAGTCTGACCGGCAGAAACCGACAGGCTCGCTCCGCTGAGTACGTTCACAGTACTGCGGGGCAAGTGATAGGTCTTGCAAATATTTTCAGCTTTTAACAATTCACTCATAATACAAAAGTGGCTAGTGGCGGGAAAACTATAGACTCCGCTCGACAGCAACCAACCATCAACCATTCCCCTCTATTCTTGCCTTAATGCTTCTACCGGATCGAGCCATACAGCTCTTGCGGCAGGAAATATGCTTGTTATCGTACAAAAGACCATGACAAGTAGAGAGATAAACCCTACTTCGCTCCATGACCAGGCCCAGGGGATTTCACTCAGACCATAAATAGATTTAGGAAACGCGTTAATATCTATTCTTGCAAGCAATTTGATGATCCGAACAAGATTAGCCAGCACGGCATAGCCCATACCTATACCAAGGCTTATACCTATAACACACTGCACCCAGCCCAGGACAACAAAGGTCGCCATTATTTTCCAGGATGGCACCCCTATCGCTTTCAGCAGTCCAATTTCTCTGGTCTTTTGATAGGTTATGACTATTATTGTGTTAGTCACACAGAAGATGGCTACAACGGTAATAATGCCCAACAATACCCCCATCATTCCTTTTTCGTGACTCAACGCGTCGAAAAGAAGTCGGTCTACCTCCTTCCATGTGCGCACATTATATCCACGCCCTACCTCCCTGGCTACGGCACGTGAATAGTCGACAAACTTGAAAGGATCATCAGTCATGATATTCAATGTATGAGCTCCGCTCTCCAAACCGACAAGCTCTCTTGCGACATCAATAGAGGTAATGAGAAACCCTGAGTCGAAATCCCTCATACCCAAATCAAACACCCCCGTAACCGTCAGTTCTTCAGGAAGATACATCTCATCAGGTGTAACAAGGTTCCGGGGCGAATAGACTAATATCTTGTCACCCAGCCCTAACCCGAGATGTCTGGCTAGATCAATACCAAGAACAACATTCTCATCATGAATATCAAACTCGCCGAATCCATCCTCAATCGCGGCGGGGATGCGGCTCACTTTAGCGGCTCGTTCAGGATCAAGGCCGAGTACTATCGGGGCGGTAGTGCTTTCGCCAAAGCGCATCAGGACTCTTGTCTCGACACTGGCGGTCACACCAGTTATTCCCTCAATCTTTTCGATCCTATCGCAAAGCTCATCCTCGTTCTCGATTGAACCTCCATAACTGCTGACAGTTATGTGTGGCTTGAAATTAAGTATTCTGTCCCGCCACATCTGATCAAAGCCAGTCATCACGGACATTACGATAATAAGGATTGCGACACCAAGCATGACGCCTATTATAGAGATGACCATTACTGCCGAAACGAATGTCCGCTTCGGCTTCAGGTATTTCCCTGCAAGAAATAAAGGAAAAGGTGTCATTTTTGTTTCAATTGAGGAAAGAGTATAACATCACGTATAGCATCATTGCCTGAGAGTATCATAACAAGACGATCGATCCCGACGCCCATACCACCTGCTGGCGGCATACCATGCTCCAATGCCAACAAAAACTCCTCATCTATCTTCTCCTGGTCCTCGCCCGCCTGATGAGTCAATCGGGATCTCTGCTCGATAGGATCGTTCATTTCAGTATAAGCTGGAGCGACTTCCTGTCCTCTGATGACCAGCTCAAAGACATCGGCCAGCGATGCATCATCCTCGCAGGCTTTAGCAAGCGGTATCAATGCGGCTGGCAGGCGTGTGACAAACGTTGGGTTATGAAGGCTTTTTTCTATAAGCTTCTCATACACCTCATGTGACACCAGCAACATATCCCATGCCGGATCGATATCGAGTCCTGCTTCTTCGGCTTTCTTCACAGCGTCTTCCAGCGACAGGTCATACCAGTCGTCGCCCATGCGCTCCTTGATAAGGTCTCTATACTCGACCTCACGCCATTCGCCGGTGAGGTCGATCATATCGTCGCCTTCTCCGATCTTAAGCGTTCCAAAGATCTTCTCTGCTACATCAACGATCAGCCCCTGTATAAGCTCTTTCATGCCTCTAACATCTGTAAATGCCTCATAGATCTCCAGCATAGTGAACTCGGGGTTGTGAGTACGATCGAGTCCTTCGTTTCTGAAGTTCCTGTTGAGTTCGAAGACTTTATCAAAGCCACCTACAAGCAAGCGTTTGAGATACAGTTCAGGAGCTATGCGCAGATACATATCCGAGCTGAGTGCTGTGTAATGCGTCTTGAACGGCTTAGCTGCTGCACCGCCAGCCTGTGCCTGGATCATGGGCGTCTCGACTTCCTGGAAGCCGCGATCATTCAAATAGCTGCGTATCGCCTGAACCATCTGTATTCGTTTATTGAAAAGGTCTCTGACTTCCGGATTCGTGAGCAGGTCCAGATATCTCTGTCGATATCGTATCTCCACGTCCTGGAGCCCATGCCATTTCTCGGGCAGAGGCAGTAGTGACTTGGATAACATCGTCCACTTCTCTATCTTGATGGTAGCTTCATCGGTCCTCGTGGTGAATAGAGAGCCCTCAACGCCAATGATATCGCCTATATCAAGGAGTTTAAACGCCGCGAATGCTTCTTCGCCCAACTGCTTTTTCTGAGCATAGACCTGGAATCTATCGCTGCCGTCTCGGATATCGGCGAATATACTTTTTCCCATATCACGAACAGTCATGAGCCGGCCGGCGGCTGAGACCTTCTTCTCTGCCTCGAACGTTTCTCTTATTTCCGAGAGTTGACCCGAGCGGTCAAATTGCGATCCATATGGGCTGTAGCCCATTTCCTCCAGCTTACGCATGTTATCTATGCGTTGTTGCCTGTATTCATTGTCTGGTTGTTCTGTCATAGTCCGCCAAATGTATTTTATTTTTACCTCGGTGTAAAGCATCGTTGTGGAGAGAATTGATGAAGGATGAGTAATGAGTGATGAGTAAAGTGATGAGTAAAGTGATGAAGGATGAGTGATGAGTGATGAAGATTTGATCTGATAGACTCTGCTCTTATGGGCTTAGGGCCTGCGGCGCACAGATAGCATTGTGAGAAATTGTGTGTAAAAAGAGATTCGTCGTGTAAAGAGAATAATTCAACCACGAATAACACAAATGTACACGAATAAAGCCCAACAGCATTGCGCTTCGCGCACTATACAAGCTCACA
>JAUUYL010000004.1 GCA_030590485.1 Lentisphaerota bacterium
CTTCAGGCCGATGCCTGCAGCCGGTCACATAGCATGGAAATACAAAGACTACAGTTTAGCGGAAGGTCCAAAAGAGGACATTTCTAAATGGTTAAGAATGGGGACATTTCTAAATTGGTTTGACATTCCGTAGTGAAGCTGGATAGAGAGCAGGTTCAAGGGATAACCCACCCCGCCCTTCGGGCACCCCTCCAAGGAGGGGCCATCCAGATTGCTTCGCAACTTTTCTTTCTATCTCACCTAAATGGAGTGTCCTGTATCTCGCGCGACCCTCTGGATAAAAGGCCCAGCTTTACTTTCCCCTGCCATCTGCTAGTCTTCCCGGCTATGGAATTTATTCAGCCATTCATCACGACTATCGCGAAGCTGTTGATACTTACGATGGCTGGGTACATAGTATTCAAGAATACCCTGTCGCAGGAAAAGATACTGAAGCCGCTGTTGTGGGTGTTTCTTAATGTCTTTCTCCCGGTGTTCTTTATTCACAGTTTCTCGTCTGCATGGGAATCAGCGATTAACACCAGTTCGTCCACATCTGGCTGGATACTGATGCTGTCGTTTTTTATTGTCTCAGTCTTAATGATGGCCGCTCAGGCTTTCATTGGATGGTGGGCCATATACAAGACAAAGCTGATTGATACTGACCATCCCATCGAGATGCTCGGGCTCTTTGCCGTATCAAACGCTGGCTACATTCCACTCGCCATACTTCAACCCATCGTTCCTCCGAGCATCATCGTCTACATGTTCTTTTTCATCCTGGCGTTTAACCTTCTAACATGGACCGTCGCGGTTCCCCGCCTTAAAGGCGCTAAAGCCGGGAATCCTATTTTGGCATGTATCAACGTGCCGGTAATCGGTCTAATATCGGGATTCCTACTTGCGAGCCTGAACCTATATCGGTACATACCCTCACCCATACAGGCATGTGCGCATATCATGTCTAACGTCTCATTGGACTTTATTCTAATCCTGCTGGGAGGGACTCTTGCCGGCATCCCGAGAACAGGGCTGCGTCATTATTCTGAATTCAAGTGGCATATCATACTGAAACTGATTCTTTTCCCTGCAGGGGTTCTGGTTCTGGCAATATTGCTTCCGCTTTCATCACTGAAAGCTGATATTGCATCAGCTATCAGGCTCGCGCTTGTATTGGAAGCGGCAACACCACCTGCAACAACATTGATTGTTGTCTGCGGCGCCTTTGGAAGCAGAAGACAGACTGATTTCATGGGAAGCGGTATGATCGTGACGTATCTTACGTCAATGATTACTATCCCCGTTTTCCTGCTGATAGCAGCGTATTTGTTTTACTAGGCAATGAGGAAGGCATCGCGCAGAGACGCGGAGAACGCAGAGGAAGCTTATAGGCTCCGGGATATCTCACAGAAGGTAACAAAGGAAAACGAAGGCGAGAGTTTATTGAGTGATGATAGGCTCCGAATATTTCGACAGAATGAACAGAATGTTCAGAATGGGATTATAGTCTCCGGAACTGCGGCGGAGCCCGCCGCTCTCCAGCGATCAAGAAACCCTATTCCCTGACCTCTGATCTCTGATCTCTGCTCCCTGTTCCCTGCCCCCTACATTGCCGGCATAATTGTCATGCCTTTTTTGACGCCTTTGCCGGTGGCTTTGCAGTATGCGATCTTTTCTTTGACTTTGGTGACTTGTAGTGTGGCGATTTTTTCTACTTCAACATCGAGAACTTCGCCAGTATCAGGATCTCTGATTTCTTCCGGCTCGCCAACGTCAAATTTATCTCCTACGGCAACACCTTCGCGTGATCCTCGATTGATGATGATTTTGCCTCTGGACGCGCTGACAACAGAACCTTCCCAAGGAATGTTTTCTAACTGCTGGATAAGAAATACTACGCCCTTTGCCACAGCGTCTTCACATGCCTTGCCAACGTTGTCGTTCTTAAAGCCACCCATATTGCCTCGCAAGCCGCCGAGCGCAGAACCATGATAGCCAAACTTCATGCCGCCGCCTTTGGATGAGCCAACAACTTTAGTAGAAGCTTTGACCTGACCTGTTTCGGAATCGACAATATACATCGTCATATTGATTTCAGCTTTAGCCTTTGACCCGCCAATAGATATACCCTTGAAGCTCAAACCGCCGCCGGAACCGGCTGTCTTGTTTTGCACATGCGTAATCGAGCCTCTGACGAGGAGCTGCGCCGGTGTCATGTAGCCGATTTTAGGCGTCTTCTTGCCTTTTGCTGTTCTTCCGCTAGCGGCAAAATCCTGCTCAGCCATGGCGGCGCCTCTCATCTCCTTGTCACCTAAAACAACAAACCAGCCAGACTGCTGAAGTGAATCAGTCATAATAGTAGTAAAGCCGTCACCTATGCTCCATTTACCACTCCACCCAGCTTCATTCTTAAACTTGGTGACCGTTATAGTGTATTTAAGATTCCCTTCCGGAACAGGAATATTAACAGGTGCACCTGCGTTTCCTGCAGGAGTAGTTATACAGCCACATACCAGTAAAAGAACCATCATAGAACCAAAACACTTACGCATCGCATCCCCCCTAGTTAATATTAGCATCACATGTTCAAGAGTGTACTGCTCTGGCACTGCAGTCACAAGGAATAATTCAGAGAAAATTCAGATCAGATGAAAAGGATTCCAGACACAGAAAAACTCAGCAATGAAGAACTTGTTGTAACGTTTTGCCAAACTGAGCGCATAGATGAACCGCAAATGCTTCGCTTGCCAGCGCAAATAATATCAAGAAAAATACTGGACATTGACTCCTTGATCCTTACGGCCCTCCAAGGAGGGGATCTTTCAGGCTGTGTATGAACAGGCCAGCTCTACTGGAGAATGCCTACCCATTAACCATCAATATCAACTATGCTTTGCGTAGTTGATATTGGGCGTGGCGTCGAGGTGCATTGCTTCTTCGCCGGTGATGCCTTTCCCGGCACCGGCGTAGCCAGCTATCATCGCCGCGTTGTCACCGCAATGTTTGGGTTGAGCAAGGAGAAGCTGGACTCCCCTGCTCTCTGCCATCTCGCCTAGACGTTCTCTGAGTCGACTGTTGAGTGATACTCCGCCACCGACGACAAAGTGGTCTAGGCCTTCAACGGCTTTCTCGGCACGGTCGAGAAGAACATCAATGATGGCTTCCTGAAATGAAGCGGCGATATCGGCGGTGCGTTTTGAGTCGCCGTCCGCCAAGGGGTTTTTCTTGAGGTAGTACATGAGGGCGGTTTTGAGGCCGCTGAAGCTGGTACACATCTCGTGATCGAGCCCGCCGAGCATCTGACCGCCGGGTTTGATTTTTATCCTGGGAAATTCGACGTATGTTCTGTCGCCCTCTTTACTAATCTTGTCTATTACGGGACCGCCGGGATAGCTGAGCCCCAGAAGATTAGCTGCCTTGTCGAACGCTTCACCGGCGGCATCGTCAATCGTCTGTCCAAGCAGATGCTCGCCATCCTCATCAACTCTGAAGAAGAGCGTGTGCCCGCCGGAGACGACGAGTGCGGCGAATGGATAGGTTTCCTCCAGTGACGGTGTATCCTCGCCTAGAAAGACGGAGTATATATGTGCCCTGATATGATCTATACCTATAAAGGGTTTATTAAGCTTTAATGAGAGTGCTTTGGCGGCTGAGAGACCTATCATTATGGAACTGGAGAGGCCGGGCCCGTAGGTGGCAGCCACAGCATCGATATCGCCCCAGGCGAGACCTGATTCGGTGAGAGCTTCTTCAATTACCTGCGTGAGAAATTTCACATGGCTTCTGGATGCTATTTCGGGGACGACACCGCCGTATGGGGCATGGAGGTCTATCTGGCTGAGGATTACGTTGGAGAGTATCTTGGCGCCGTCGGATACGACGGCGGCGGATGTCTCATCACATGATGTTTCTATTCCGAGTATGTTCATGGTGGGGATTGTTTAGCATCTTAAAGGAAAGTTAACAATCTTTTATACGGGCGCAAACCGTCCGGAATCTCGAAGTTAAAGAAATACTTGTGGCTTTGCGGCGGCCTCGGAGTGTTGGTCATCCCGAACTTAATTCGGGAATGCCGCCCTACGTGTTGCCACTCCTGAGGCGTGGTAAACGTGCATCGGTTTCTTTACTTTTGGAAAATTAAAATGCCTTTAAGGAGGTCGATGGCGCGTTCGAGGGGTTTGTCGATGACATCTTCATATTCTTTTGTATCGTCTTCGTCATAGATGTCGGGGTGTTCGAGATGTTCGCGTCTGACTCGGATTCTGCGCCATTCTGAGCGAGTGACTCTGACTTCTATATCGGGCTTTATGCCTACACCGTGGATTTGGATATCGCTTGGTGTATGATAATAGGCTGTGGTCATTCTGACCGCGGTATTGGTATTCGACGCAAGCGGGCGAATGCTTTGCACGGAGCCTTTTCCGAAAGTCTGCCCGCCAAGAATAATTGCGCGTTCGTGGTCCTTCAGCGCACCGGCAACGATTTCAGAGGCGCTGGCACTGCCACCGTTCACAAGGATAGCCATAGGGAAATCAGTGTAATGCGTTCTGCCGCGCGATTTGGCCTCATTATCGTACAGAGACTTGCGGCCTTTAGTGGAGACAACAAGCTCTCCCTTCTTAAGGAACAGTGAGCTTACATCTATTGCGGCGCTTAACAGTCCGCCTGGATTACTTCTGAGATCAAGCACGAGAGCTTTCATATCCTTATCAACCAGCTTCTTGAGCTCTTTCTGCAGCATATCGCTTGTGGGCCTGGAGAACTGAGTGATGCGCAGGTAACCAATATCGTCACGTATAATACGCCCACCTTTAATACTAGTCACAACGATATCGTCCCGGACGAGTTCAAATTCGAGCGAGTCTTCTTCACCGGCACGGAGAATTGTTATGTTAACGCTTTCGCCTTTGGGGCCACGCAGTTTTTCAACCGCTTCAGTGAGCGATTCACCACTCGTCTTCTCGCCTTCGATCTTCTCTATGATATCGCCTGCGATTATACCTGCCTTGTATGCGGGAGTGTCTTCTATAGGAGCAATTACAGTGAGGTAGCCATGTCTCATGCCAATCTGGATACCTATGCCGCCAAATTGGCCGGATGTATCTTCCTTCATAGCCGCGTATGCCTTCTCATTGAGAAAACCGCTATAGGGATCGAGCGTGGTCAACATGCCGTCAATGGCACCTTCTATTATTTTCTTATATGATTTTTCTACAACATAGTCGCCTTTGACTTTCATAAGGACTTCGGTCATGAGTTGTATATGCTCGAAAGCGTTTGAGGAGGAATCGGATTCCTGGGTTTCCTGAATAACTTCCTCGACGGCGTTAGTTTCTTCCTCGGCTCTGAGAACGGGGACCAGGAACGTAAAAGCTAGAAGAATTAGAATTCCCGCTCTGGTAAGTGTTCTGTTTGATGACATGACAATCTCCTTAGAGAGTTTTAACAAATGAGAGGTTATATTCTCATTTATGAGCATTAGATGCAAGGGGGAAGAGATGAGAGGAATGATGAATAATGGATATTGATTATTCCTTGCTGGCTGTTGGTTATTCAAACCAGGCTATGAGGTCTTTTAGACAGAATTTTATTGTGGGATGAAGGGTTATGGGCTTAGTATCTCTGGCATGGGTGCGTTTAAGGCATATGATATTCGGGGAGTGTATGACACAGACTTCAATGGGGAGGATGTCTATCGAATAGGGTTTTGTCTGCCTGCCCTGCTCTCTGCTGATAATATTCTCGTCGGGCGCGATGTAAGGGTGTCTTCAGAGGAAATATACGCCAGCCTGACGGCGGGAATAACTGACGCGGGTGCCAACGTCACTTCTATCGGTCTCTCCACAACGCCGATGGTCTATTACGCTACAGCACAGCATGCTTTCAAGGCTTCCGTTCAGATTACAGCATCCCATAACCCGGCGGAGTATAACGGCTTGAAAATATCAAAAGAGAATGCGGTGCCTGTAGGATATGACACCGGACTCGCTGAGCTTGAGAAGATGATTATCGCTATTGAACCAACACCAGTCGAAAATAAGGGCAGCATCTCTAATCTTGATCTCAAGGATGAGTATATTGAGTTCATGAAACCGTATCTCGCTGACATCTCAGAGCTGAAGGTCGGCGTGGATTGCTCAAACGGCATGGCGGCTATACTAATCAGGGATATCCTGGGCGATGACCCGATGTATATCTACGACACTCTGGACGGAACGTTTCCGAACCATGACCCGAACCCGCTTATCGATGATAATGTCGAGGACCTTAAGAAGCTGGTCATGGAAAACAATCTGGATATCGGTGTCATATATGACGGGGACGCTGATAGAGTTATGTTTGTTGACGAACTGGGCCAGTTTGTCCGGCCGGATCTAATGATTGCCGTAATCGCACTCTATTACCTCACAGGGAAACATGAGAATGTTCTGTACGACATCAGAACCTCGCGTGCGGTCACAGAATATATAGAACTTATGGGCGGCACACCTAATATGTGGAAAGTCGGGCATTCTCACGCAAAAGTAAAAATGCGGGAGCTGGATGCCATTTACGGCGGGGAGCTGGCGGGTCATTATTATTTCAGGGATTTCTTCTATTGCGACTCGGCTATCCTCGCATCACTTATAGTGCTGGATATCGTTGCCCAGCTGAAGAAGGAAGGACAAACGCTGTCGTCTCTCATCGAGAACATCGACAGCTACTCAAGCACGGGAGAGGTCAACCTGAAAATCGAGGATAAACAGGGCGCAATGGAGACGCTGAAGAATAAGCTTACCAAGAAGGAAAAGCCTGTAGCGTTCTATGATTTTGACGGATATCGGATTGAGTATATGGATTGGTGGGTAAATGTACGAAAGTCTAATACCGAGCCTTATCTGAGACTGGTAATCGAGGCGATCGATGACGGACTGCTGTTGGAAAAACAGAGGGAGATCGAGGGGATATTGAAGAAGTTTGTCGCTGAGGGTGGTTCGCAGAAGGTGCTGGAATTGTAATACCACGCCTGAGACATGATGAATGTCGAAGGGAAGATATTATAGGCTGTGTAGCTCATGAGGACACTCGCCCTCCATGTTACATTAATCCAGAGCCTATCATCGGGAGGGCGAGCGTCCCCGCGAGCCGCCCCTACCAGAATGCGCCATAGGTCGTATGGGGTCCTATTCTTCCCGGGCTTCAACCACTTCTTTATACAATCCTAGGTATTCGCGGCCGTTACGCTCCCATGAGAATTCATCGGCTCTGATTCTGCCTTTTGCGAGGAGGTCTGCTTTCAGGTCTTCATCTTCTATAAGGCGCGCGAGTGCGTCGGTTATTTCTTCCACACTGGTAGGATCAACGAGAAGCGCTGCTCCGCCGGCTACTTCTGGCATTGCTGTAACGTTTGATGTTACACAGGGCGTACTGACCTTCATCGATTCCAGGATCGGAATACCAAATCCTTCATAGAGTGACGGATAGATAAATACATCAGCCTGACGCAGAAGGTTGTCCAATTCATCTTCGCTGACAAAACCGCCGAAGACAACTCTGTCCTGCATTCCTGCATCGGCTATCGCCTTGTCACATATTACACGCTGCTCTTCCTGATACGGCGCGCCTGACGCGGCGCCTGTTATAAGAAGTTTACCTTCGTATCCATGATCCTTTACCAGCCCGGCGAATCCCTGAACCATACGCGCTATATTCTTTCGCTCATGAATACCGCCTGCATTGAGGATATAACCTTTTTCAAGACCGAATTTCTCGGTTACGCCATCCATAACAGCCTGGTCAAACGCTGCTGGTTCACGGAGTCCGTTGTAAACTACGCGAAGTTTTTCGATAGAAACCCCTACGGTTTCCGATATGTCCTTCTTTGAGAATTCGGATACTGTGGCGATAATGTCATTAAGCTCACATGCTTCGGTAATGCCGGGCTTGTAGATGTTCTTGTGGACATCATCCGCCATGGCTTCCTGGAATGTAAAAGGTATAACGTCGTGAACGGTCAGAACAGTCGGAACTTTTTTGTTCTTCGGAAAGCTCCAGTTGTAGAAGTAATGAATAAGGTCGGCGCCCTCTTCGACTGCAAGGTCCTGAAAGAATCCTGCATCCAGAGCTCTGTTCTCGGCGCAGATGGCATGTGTGTCTATATCGACTGTTACGATTTTGAGTCCGTCGCGTTCACCGAGCAGATCTCTGACTTCGGCTTCACGGCTTTGCTTGCAGACGAGCACACATTCGTTACCGTCTGATGACATGTTCTTTGCTATCTGGAGCGCGCCCTGCTCTACTCCGCCGACTACGCCATCGTATTTTCTTAAGTCTAATATTATTTTCACAATTCCCTTTCAGGGGTTTATAGGTTCAAAGTTACGGGGAGAAGGTAGCGTGTTGAGGGGCTGGAGGCAAGGGAAGACTTACGCCCGAAGATTACAGGACCCCATATGACCAATAGGACATATAAGACCAATGGCGCGTGCAGGCATAGCCTACTTAAGCATCACCTGGCCGCCGGTTACGGGCAAGGCCTGGCCTGTCTCGTACATTTGGTCGACGATGTAGTATATCGCGTGCATGACATCGACTGTGGTACAACCGCGGCCAACTGGAACCTGAGCCTCATAGAAGTTCCGAACATCATCAACGCTCTTCGCACCAGGCACCTTGCCTGACCGAAAGTATTGAGCAAAGAGACCATTCTCGGGATCCGACCATAGCGGGCCGTCAAGAAAGTTGCCGGGGCATACTGAGTTGACCTTTATACCGTCCGCTACGAGCTCAAGAGCAAATGACTGCGTCAATCCCATCCCGCCAAATTTACTGCCGGCATAGGCACCGTTTTTGTTAGAGCCGGTCAGGCCGGACTTGCTGTTGATCTGTATGATGTCGGACCATATACCGCTGGCCTTGTTCTGCACAGACATAACCGGCGCAGCATTCCTGGCACAAAGGAAATAACCCTTGTAGTTGACGTTCGTTACCAGATCAAAATCACTCTCAGGAATTTCCTTTACGCTCCCTGCCCTGACAATGCCGGCGTTAGCCAGAAAAATGTCTATTCCACCAAAGCGCTTTACAGCTGCGGTAATTGCATCAGCGACAGAAGCGTTATCTGTGACATTCATAGCCAGCCCTACAGCGACATCCGCACCAACGTTTTCGTTGATCTTCTCTGCCGCGGCAGTTACACCTTCAATATTGATATCGCCAAGCACCAGACCTGCCCCCTGCTCAGCCAGGCTGCATGCAATCTCAAAACCGAAACCCTGAGCACCACCTGTTACAAACGCTACTTTCCCAGCAACCCTCGCAGCTGAATCTGACACAGCTTGAACAGCAAAAGAGCCAACGCCTTCAACATTGATTACATCGCCGCTGCATGCGCTGAGTGCTTTTATGATGGCATCAACATCACTGTCAGCTGGAATTGTACAATCCGCTCCGCCATCAGCAGGTTTATCACTGAACTGCACCACAGGCATTTTTCCATTGTCCGCCTTGATACCGCGAAGCGCCGGCCCGATTATTTTAATCCACTCATCAATATTCATACTGTGTCCTTATTTTTTTCTAGGTTTGCCTGGCTGATGAATGCAGACGCCGTGAAGGGCGTGTGCTGCTTCCATCCATGACTCAGAGAATGTTGGGTGACAATGAATGGTCTTGCCAAGTTCTTCAACGGTCAGTTCAGACCTTATAGCAACTGCGGCTTCGGATATCAACTCTGTTGCGTGCGCGCCTACTGCATGTGCGCCGAGTATCTGATCGGTTTCCGGGTCAGCCAGCAGTTTAACAAAACCAACGGTTTCGCCTGCTGCCATTGCTTTACCCAGTCCGCCAAACGCGTATTTACCGATCTTTACCTTGATGCCCTGCTCTTTGGCTTCCTGTTCGCTGATTCCAACAACTCCGCATTCAGGAACTGTGAAGATACATGCTGGAACTGATTTCTCAGCTTTCACATTCTCGCCACAAGCATTCTCAGCGGCTGTTACGCCCTGTGATGTAGCTGCGTGTGCCAACTGTGTACTTCCGGCTGTTACATCGCCAATAGCGTAGATCGTGGCTGCTTTAGTGCGGCAGTATTCGTCAATCTCAATACATCCACGTTCGTCAGTTGCCAAGCCTGCATTCTTGAGGCCCAGACCATCTGTTACCGGAGCTCTACCAATCGAGACCAGAAGCATTTCAGCTGACAATGTCTTATCACCGACTTTGCCGGACACTTCATCTTTAGACGCCTTGATATCCTGCATCGGCTCACCCGTAAGAACAGTTATCTTCAGTTCCTTTTCCATAACCTTGCGAATCTCGCTGCGAACATCTGCATCGAGCATGAAGAGTACATCGTCAAGCATTTCAACAATAGTTACTTTCACGCCGAGCTGAGCTGCCATGCATGCAAATTCACATCCGATAACACCACCGCCTAGAACGAGCAGACTGTCAGGAAGCTCTTTGATGTCGAGGAACTTGCGGCTTTCAACGATATTCTTACTCTTAGGAATAAAACCAGGAACTACAGATGTTGAACCGGTAGCGATGATCGTGCTGCCCGCTTCTATCTCTTTATCCTTCGCTTTGCCCTTGCCTTTGACAACGATCTTGTTGCGGCTTTTGAACGTTGCTGTACCCTTGATGACATCAATACCGTTGCTCTGAAGAAGCATACTAACGCCGCCCTGGAGTTTGGCGACAATTTCAGCTTTCCTGTCGACCATTACTGAGTAATCATAATCAGCATTAGCTGTAACGCCCATATGCTTAGCATGTATGGAGCGATGATAGATCTCCGATGATGCTATCAGCGTCTTCGTAGGGATACAGCCCCAGTTAAGGCATGTGCCGCCCACTTGTTCGCGTTCGATTATTGCTACGCTTGCGCCAAGTTGAGCTGCTCTGATAGCTGCCGGGTATCCGCCTGGGCCTGCACCAATTACTACTACGTCATATTTCTGCATATCCATCTCCTTTGTTTTTCTGAATGAAATGATGATCTCACAAGTGGCGCCGACACTACAACATCGAACCCCATCTCGAGACCTTTTTCTTCGTACACGTTAAATTCTTCCGGCGTTACATAACGTTCCACAGGGAGGTGTTCTTTTGTGGGCTGAAGATACTGACCCGCATAGAATATGTTGCAGCCTGTTTTACGCGCATCGCGCATTAAACTTAATACCTCGTCTTCAGTCTCACCAAGACCCAGCATGACGCCTGTCTTCGTTATGAGCTCCGCATCGACAGAACGTTTTAACAGTTCAAGCGAGCGTGAATAGTCAGCCTGCGGGCGAGCTGACGAATAGAGGCGTTCGACGGTTTCCAGGTTGTGCCCCAGCACTGCCGGTTTTTCATTAAGAACAATGTTCAGCAGATCTGCATCGCCCCCGAAATCGGGTATCAGCACTTCGACAATAATTCCAGGCACGGCGTATCTGACGCATTTGATAGTTTCCGCCCATATTCCTGCACCGTCATCCGGCAGATCATCGCGTGTTACGGAGGTTATAACGACCTCATCCAGACCCATTTCGGCGACAGCTTCCGCTACCCGTACTGGTTCTTCCGTGTCGCACGCTGATGGCGTACCTTCCTTTACGTTGCAGAAGCGGCATTTGCGCGAACAGGTACTTCCTAAAATCATGAGAGTTGCCCTACCCTGCTCCCAGCATTCGCCCTTGTTCGGGCAAAGTGCTTCGTCGCAGACAGTGTGCAAGCCCTTCTCGCGAACGAGAGCTGTCATACGAGTACAGTTCGGCCCACTGCCGATCCTTCCTCGCAGCCATGCAGGCTTATTGGTAATGCTTTCCTTACTTGCTATCATATTCAAATACTTCCATGAAACTCTCTATGACCTTTGCCTTAACGTCCTCGAATTCGACATCCGGCACAAGAAGGTCAAGAGACGTAACGCCCTTGCCCTGTATGCCGCAGGGAATAATCCCCGCGTACTGGCCTAGATCAACTTTGACATTCAGAGCAAAACCATGCAGGGTGACGCCTCTCGATATTCTGACGCCTATGGCAGCGATCTTATCGCTTCCTACCCATACGCCCCTGTTTTTCCTGTCGGTACCGCCAGTGACGCCGTAATGTGCCAACGTCTTGATAAGTGTCTCCTCCAGATTTCTGACATACCGAACCACTTGCGCACGTTCCTTGCCGAGGTCGATTATCGGATACCCGACGATCTGACCTGGACCATGGTACGTTACATCGCCACCCCTGGTGGATTGCACGACATCGATGCCCATATCCTTGAGCTGATCTTCAGATGCCGTAACATTGTCGTTATCGGCATTTGTGCCCAGCGTATATACGGCATCGTGCTCCACAAGAAGCAAGGTGTCAGGGACAAGTCCCTGTCTGCGTTCCTCGGCCGTTGCCTCCTGCAGTTCGAAAACCGGCTCGTAGGCACGTCTTCCGAGGTTCTGCACCCTTAGTTGTTTGCTTGGCATTCTGCGGTCTTCCACTTATTCTAACCCACCCCGCCCTTCGCCTTGCCAGCCCTCCCGACTGGACGGGGACAGGCTGGGGCACCCCTCCAAGGAGGGGATATTCCCGTGGTTGCGGTTGAGGACGGCTGAATCCAATGTCCAGAACCCTCAACAGAGCGTGTCCATAGTCCACTGCCTCTACTACACAAGGGTTTCCCACAGAGCAATGTCTTCGAGTTTTTCCTTCACAGCATTGACGAACATGGCGCCTACGGTTCCGTCGACGATACGGTGATCGACTGACAGGGTAAGTTTCATGATATCGCGAACGACGACTTTGTCATCCTTGACGACAGGAGTCTTGATCGTACTTGCGACAGCCAGGATTGCTGATTCGCCAGGGTTGATGATGGCGTTGAAGTTATCGACGCCAAACATGCCCATATTGGACACCGTAAACGTACTACCCTGCATTTCGTCAGGCATAAGCTTGCCGGATCTTGCGCGTGTTGCCAAATCCTTGACGGTATCATGCAGTTCCTGCATGCTCAGGTTACCTGAGTCACTGATAACAGGCACGACCAGTCCGTCATCAAGACCAACGGCGAGACCAAGATCAACGCTGCTGCTCCATGTAACGGTTGTTCCGTCTGTCATGCTGTTTACAGGCTTAAACTCTTCGAGTGTCATAATGACTGCCTCGAGAATAAAATCTGTCACGGAATACTCCCCGCCCTGACTCTTGACTTCCTGCCTGAAAGCAAGAACATCTGTCATATCAACACTTACTGTTACGTAGAAATGCGGAACATCTCTGAAGCTTTCAGTTAAGCGCTGAGATATAACCTTACGCATCTTGGTCATTGTCTTCGGCTTTTCATCTACAGCTCTACGTACATCCTCAATGACCATACGTCCACCGAGGCCTGTGGCCTTGACGGTAAGAATATCGATCTCTTCATTTACAGCCAGCTTCTTGGCTGACGGAGAGATCTTGATATCGTCATAGTTGTACGAATCGAGATAGGCAACGATGTCTTTTACGACAATTCTGCCTTCAGGACCTGTACCGGTTACGCCAGCAGGACTGATGCACTTGCTCACCGCCAATTTTTTCGCACGAGGCGAGATCTTCAGGCGAACAGGAGCAGCTACAACTGGTGCAGACACCACTGGCGCTGCTGCTTTAGCTACAGGCGATGCTACTGGTGCAACGGCAACTTTTGGTGCAGCAGCCTTTTTCTCGCTGACCTCTGGTGCCGGCGTAGCCGGCACGACCGCCGCAGGCGGTTGATCCGGCACATCTTCGCCGTCTTTCCCGATGTATCCCACTACGCTTAAGACGGGGAGTGTATCTCCGTCGACGGCGAATACCTTGAGCAGTTTACCTTCGAAGAAGCTTTCCACTTCCAGAACAGCTTTATCAGTTTCGATTTCGAACAGGATGTCACCTTTGGCGACATCATCTCCTTCAGACTTGTGCCACTTGACAATCGTGGACTCTTCAACAGTCTGACCTAATTTTGGTAATATAACGGCATCAGCCATTCTAATTCTCCTTAATCTTCTCTAATCTTACATAAGGCTTTTGCAAACATTCGCGATATCATTGGCATTCGGCAAGAATGCAGCCTCAAGCACATGTGACTGAGGTGCGATACCGTTGAGGGCACCGATTCTTGCTACAGGCGCGTCGAGGTAATCAAACACCTTTTCCATGACCTGCGATGCGATTTCGCCAGTGAAACTGGCGTTACTTATGCACTGACTTGCGACTACGCAACGGCCTGTTTTCTTGACAGAATCAAGAACCGTATCGATATCCAGCGGCACTATCGTGCGAAGGTCGATGACCTCGACGCTGACTTTTTCCGCCTGAAGTGCTTCTGCAGCCTTGAGTGCGTCGTGTACTGCCGGACCCCATGTAACCAGAGTCACATCTGTTCCAGCTCTCTTGACATCTGCAACACCAAACGGAATTGTGTATTCTTCTTCTGGAACTACGCCCTTGAATCCGTAAAGCATCTGAGACTCAACGAACATCACCGGGTTATTATCCCTGATAGCTGTCTTAAGCATACCTTTAGCGTCGTAAGGTGTGGAAGGATAAGCAACGATCATTCCAGGCATATGAGCAAACATTGTTTCCAATGTCTGTGAATGCTGACCGCCATAGCCTTTTCCGCCACCGACTGCAGCTCTGTATACTACCGGTACTTCGACGCTGGCGCCGGTCATGTAGTGCCATTTTGCGGCCTGGTTACTGATCTGGTCAGAAGCCATGAGCGCGAAATCCATGTACATCAACTCAACGACTGGCCTCAGACCTACCATTGCGGCACCAACAGCTGTTCCGCATATTGCGGCTTCAGATATTGGTGAGTTGAATACGCGGTCGCGGCCGAATGCTTCGAGCAGTCCTTTAGTGACCTTGAACGCGCCGCCGTAATCAGCGACATCTTCGCCGTAGATCATGACACGTCCGTCACGCTTCATCTCTTCGAGAAGTGCTTCCTTGATAGCGTCCTTATAAGAAAGCTGACCTTCGGCGTCTCTTTCGATAACCGGCTCTTCCTTGACGATCTTGACCTTCTGATGCTTCGCAGGAACTTCTTCAGAATTCCCGTCGGTGTACATGTACTTGATTACATCAATAGCTTCCGGATCCGGAGACTTGGCTGCCCTACCCGCGGCAACAGCGTTACGTTCCTCGACCTGCATCTTCAGTGACTCATACCTGGCTGCAGACATCACTTTGTTTTTGATCAGCTTATTAGCGAATGTGTCGATAGGATCGACAGCTTTCCAGTTCGCTTCCTCTTCGCGCATTCTGTATTCATTACGCGGATCACTGAGTGAGTGACCATAGTAGCGATAAGAATCGATCTCCATAAGGTAAGGGCCTTTACCCTTGCGGCAGCCTTCTGCAGCGGTCTGAACGGCGTCACGAACAGCCATGACATCCATGCCGTTTACAACCTGCGCATGCATATTGTTATCTGCAAATCCGACAGCGCGTCGTGCGAGACAGCCAACACCAGCGACCTCATCATCAGCTCTACCGGTCATACCGTAATGGTTATTGATCAGAAGATAGATAACAGGCAGGCCAAACTTGTTGCCCTTTGCCAGATGGTTAGTAAACTGGTGCATTGCTGCCCAGTTGAGGGATTCGAGAACAACGCCATTCGCGTACGCACCGTCACCGGCGAAACATGCTGTGACTGTCTTTTCTTTCTTATATCTTGCGGCCATAGCGGCACCAGTTGCTATAGGAACACCGCCACCAACGATAGCGTTAGCGCCCAGATGCCCTACTGAGAAATCGGCAATATGCATACCACCACCGCGACCTTTGCAATAGCCCGCTTCTTTACCGAAAAGTTCTGCGCAAGTCTTGAAGATATGATCTTCCAGAACGGCTTCGAGTAGATCCTTGCGGCCCTTTGCTTTAGACTTAGGTACGCGCTTCTTCAATTCGTCAGTCGACATTGCGCGAATAGCAGCACAGCCCTTCGCGATACTGTCACCGTGTCCACGGTGTGTGGATGTGATCTGATCATCAGCGGCGATACCTATGCATCCGCCAACGGCACTGGCTTCCTGACCGATCGACACGTGAGTCGGGCCACGATAATCAAAGCCTGCGCAAGATGGGTATGCACCCGAGCGCAGCTTGATGATCATTTCCTCAAACTCGCGAATCATCATCATATCCTCGAGCATATCGATACACTCTTGTTTTCCGACTTTTTTCGAGCTGAGTTCACTTTTCAGCGTTTTTTTATAGCTGAAAGCTTTGATTTCCCCGCAATCTACTGTGTACGGCTTGAAATCCGGCTTACTGTTACTTAGATAATTCGGCATATTCTACTTCCCTTTCTTTTCTTGTTTACTCTTTGTTATAACTTTCGTTCCTTTTTCCTTCAAAAGCTTCATCTGCTTTGAGCTGATACCCGAATCCGTTATTAACGAATTCGATGCATTCAATTCTCCGCACTTTACAAACGACACCTTTTCCAGCTTTGAACTGTCCGCCATGAGATAAACATCCCTCGCCTGCTCCATAACCATCTCCTTGGTCATAGCCTCCGCGGGGTCCGTCGTCGTCATCACACCGTCCTTCAGTCCGATTGTTCCCATAAACGCCTTATCCACATTCAGCTGTTTGATAGTCGGCTTGGTTAAAGGTCCGACAAACGTCTGGCTGATCCTTCTGAGTTCTCCACCTACAATGATCATTCTCGGCCCGGCTGAGGCCAGAAGACCCGCCACACGCAAAGAATTTGTAACTACTGTGAGTTTTCGCATATCAGTCAGCAAGCGCGCCAGCGCCAGTACCGAACTGCCTCCATCCAAAAAAATCGTATCATTAGGCGCAACCAGCTTGAATGCTAATTCAGCTATTACATGCTTCTCATCTGCGGCAATCTTCGCCTTATCATCGAATACCGGTTCATCAAGCTGCGACTCAGTGCAAACCGCGCCACCATGCACTCTGCGAACATGCCCGCGCGCATCGAGCTCAGCCAAATCACGCCTTATAGTAGCGCCGGAAACAGCAACTACCTCACAAAGTTCATCAACAGAAACCACCCCCCGCTCCTTCAGACAAGCCCTGATTTTCCGGAACCGTTCCTCCGCTAACCCTGTATTTGCTGTGTTCATACTTGCACACTCTTGCTCATTAATAATCAAATATAATCATATTTGAGCAGAGGCGTCAAGAGGAAAGGGAAGAAAAGAATGATAAATGCTGAGTACTGAATCATGAGTGGGAGAATTATGGGCTATGTGGGCTCCGCGGCTCGCGGGGACCATGCCTTTAGCTTGGCAACTGCTCCACCGCTTACTGCTCACTTCTCTATTCCTTCCACTCATTCCAGGTTTTGAGGAGATCGTCGTCTGTCATCACACCCTCTTTGACTAGCAATAAATATTTGAGGGTAAATTCTGCATTGGGCTTCAGAATGAGCGGTGCAGCATAAAGTATCGCAGGGCTGAAGTAGGGCATTTTTTCGGATATGTACCAACACGTTGGATGCCTTGGATTTGAGGGGTGGTCGAAAATGACTATAGTTGCCGTCTTACCATCGACGGTCTTTCCCGAAAACGTCATCCATCGCGCGGGTTGGCCATGCCCGCGTTTGCCGTCTAAGTCTGAGCTGCTTTTAAACTTCCAACCTAAAGTTTCCCTGGCTGCGCGAAAAGAGAACCCCGCATATCCGCCATAGTCCTTCTCGCCCTGCTCACCGGGTATCGCGGTCCGATCGAGAGAAATGTCTTTTTCACCGACCTTGAATGCGCTTTCCCACTCCATAGAATAACCGTCTTGCTTGGGCTTACTGAACTCTATACTTCGGGTTTCGGTTATGAGCGCAGGTTGTTGCGGCATATGATACGAGAGAGCCATCTTGATTCTTGCACTATGCTTCAAAAGGCCTGTCCGAACTTTAACTGACAACACCTCCGTTATGCCCTGGGACTGGCCGTCATGCCGTTCCTCCCAAAAATTAGCGCCTCTGATATACTTCCACGCAAACCATACGCCCCGGTGCCACGGATGATCGGCGGGCCGAAAGGCGGTGAGAGCGGTCCCGTCAACGAGACTCAACGGATGTATTGATGGCTTTCCGGCTCCAATGGCGTGATTTGAGCACCACACGATCTTGCCGTCATTCAGAAGTGCAAGGCTATCATTCCTCTTTTCCCAGCGGAGCTGCCCGCCATACGCAGAAGCAATTTGCGTCAAAAAGATACACAACAGATGTACATATTGTTTTCTCATATTTCGGGACATATTACAGCTTTCAGGTTGTCCGGCCGCAGGCCGTCTCGTCTTACACGTTAAACAAATAATGGCAGATGTCGCCGTCCTGGAGAATGTAATCTTTGCCGTTTGTCTGGAGCTTGCCCTGCTCTTTTGCTTTCTGTTCTGAGCCGGCCTCCATGAGGTCATCGTACCCGATGACTTCCACACGTATAAATCCGCGTTGTATGTCGGTATGAATCTTGCCGGCAGCTTCGGGCGCTGAGGCACCTTTGATGATTGTCCAGGCGCGACATTCGTCTTTACCAACCGTATAGAATGACATCAGGCCCAGTGCTTCATATGCTGCGGCGTTGACCCGAACCAGCCCGGATGACTCGATGTCGAGCGAGCCCATAAACTCCTCGCGTTCGGCAAGATCTTCAATATCCATAATCTCTTTTTCGATACTGCAGGAAACTTTCAGCCTATCGTCTGCGGCGCCCAAATCGTCTTCCGAAACATTATAGACGCAGAGCACTGTAATACCGGTGAGCAGCGGAAGGCTTTTTATTGATGTCTCTTCATGTTCCGCCAGTTCTATATCACAGATCTTTTTCTCCGATTCCAGGGCCTCCATACATTTCAAGAGGGTCGCTTCTTCCAATGCCTGCTCAGGGCTCAACCCAGCCTTCTTCTCCTTCTCGACTTTCTGGAGTCGCTTCTCAATTACCTGCATATCGGCAAGAAGAAGTTCTGATTCAAGAAGATCGCGATCGCGATCGGGGTCAACGCTTCCTTTTGGATGATAAACTTCATCACCCTCAAACGCTCTCAGCACCAGGCATATCAGGTCAGATTTTCGGACAGCATCCATCCACTCCGCATTCCCGGTCCCCTCGACAACATCCGGACAAAGTGCGTAATTGTTCTCAGCATAGACCTTCGTTTCCGGCTGGAACATCTCGGCCAGCTTATCAACGCGTTCGTCCTGCACAGGCGCGACCCCTTCAAGGACATCACCAGGCTTACGCCCTTCCTGCACTTCTCTTCCTGTTAACAGAGTAAATAATGTTTTCTTACCTGCCTGAGGCAGGCCTAATAACGCAATCTTCATAATATATTCTCAATCCTAATCCCTGCCAAGCCGCAGGCATGGTTAACCCCATTTCGCATATCATCCCTGCCAAGCCGCAAGCGACGCTGGATAAGTCCCTATCTGCTTTATCCTGAGCCTCTGGCGACGGGGAGAGCGGGCGGGTAAGTTTTTTACACTCCACAATTCACCTCCCACTGCTCACTGCTCACTTCACCTTCTTTCTTATACTAAAATCACTCAACTTCCCAGGCATATACTTGTAACTATAAAATTTATCAAAGACTTTATCTCCTTTTACATGGACGATTCTAAGTCCTGATGGATGACTTTGCGAATGACAGGCTGATGCTGTAGAAATCAGTTCCATTTCCTCGTACTTAGCATACATATTGGCATGAAGGTGTCCGGAAAAGACGATTTCGACCTTATATTTCTCAAACATCGTCAAAAGCTTATTCCTCAGCTCATGCGGCATATTATTATAAGCGTCAAGCTCATCAACCTTTTTGACATATGGCGGATGGTGCAGAAAGACTGTACGATGCTGATAATTCTTCTTTGCAGATTTCTTCAAAAGCTTCTCGATCCATTCCATCTGCTCCCGCGCCTGATCCTTAACATTAGCAGGTTGGATCAAGGTGTTGGATTCCATGATAATAAACAGGCTGTTCTTGTGCTCAAACGAATACCAGGGTTTACCAAAGCGTTCTTCGTACCATTCGAGAGTCGCCTTCGTGGGGTATTGACAAACGTCATGATTGCCTGCGGCATGATAGATCGAGATTTTCTTATCCAGCTTTTCAAGCGCACCGAAATACGCTTCTGACATTTTCTCCGCGCGTTTCATATCGAGAGCCTTGGGATCATTTGGCAAGGCAAGCATATCACCACACACTACCAGAAAGTCCGGCTTCAGTTCATTCACTACCGACACAGCATTTATCCAAGCCTTGTCATCGTCCTCTTTCCACCATAGTTGAGGATCCGCGGCGACCATATAGTAATAACCCTTATTGCCCCACGCCATTGCCGGGGTGGTGGATAGCGCGACACCCGCCACAGCCAGCGACCTGATAAAATTACGTCTATTCATGTATCTCATAATTTACTCCGAAACATCTTACCCGCCCCGTCTTGGCCTCGCTTGAAGCTCGTCAAATCCACCCCTCCAAGGAGGGGATCTTTAGTCTTTTCATCCCCTCCTCCGGAGGGGTGCCCCAGCCTGTCCCCGACCAGTCGGGAGGGCTGGCAAGGCGAAGGGTGGGATGGGTTTATTTTTACCGCCAACCTGCCAATATCATCATTACTGTCTCATTCATTTCGACAGCTCTTTCCTCGCTGTCGGCTTCCGTATAGCAACGAAGTTCCGGTGCATTGCCGGATGGGCGAAGGTGAACGACCTCGTCGTTATCAAACGTTATTCTCAACCCATCGATATTGTTCACATCCTTAAACGTACCAAACACTCCGAGTACGGCCTCGATGGCAGCTGAGCCGCCTTCGGACAGTTCCACGATCTTCGCGTTGCTGATTTCCGTCGGAAACTCCTGCAGGCGATCGCTGGCCGTGACGCGCTGCGGCAATGCCGCGAGAAGCTCTGATATTGGAACGCCCTTTTTAATCGACAGCCCAATGATACCTAGATGTATGATAGCGGCATCACGTGTAGGCAAAGCGGCGAGGATCTTGCCTTCAATCTCAATATCGGATGCAGTAAGGAATCCGCCATTAGCCTCGTAGCCTACGACGCACTTACTTCCGGCATCAACAGCTGCTGCCATTTCAGCAACAACATATGGTGAGCCTATTCTGGTCCGTCTTACATCTTTAAACGCGCCGCATTTTTCGACAGCGGTGTTACAGCTTACTGGTGTTACGACGGCGTCGGCACCAAAATGTTCCGCGCAGAGGATGCCTGCAACGTCGCCTCTGAGCCATTTGCCGTTTTCATCGCTGACCAGGGGGCGATCGCTATCGCCATCGGTAGAGACAATAGTATCGAACGAGCCGTCGCTCGCCCATTCCCTGGCGAGCTCTACATCTTCCGGGCGTATGGCTTCGGTATCCACAGAAATAAACTTGTCTGAATGACCGAGCTTTACAACCTCGGCGCCCAGGCTGGAATATATATCGCACAGAATATCGCGTCCTACGGCTGAGTGCTGGTAGAATCCGATTTTCTTTCCTTGAAGATAATCTGCCGGGAAGAAGGCGGACCAGCGCTTGAGATATGCTTCTTTGGCACCATTATCCTTTTCTGTAATTGTATATGGTATCGTTAGCATTCCACCATCGTCAAATATGTCAGGGGTCTCGATTTCCTGGCTCATCATGCCTGCCTCATCATCCTTGAGCACTTCGCCTTCCGGCTTATTGTATTTCAAGCCATTGCGGTCGTCAGGAATATGGCTGCCTGTGACCATTATGGCGGGGCATTTCTGCATTATTCCGTAGAGTGCGATTGCCGGTGATGGTATTTTGCCGCAATCGACGGGGATATAACCTTTGTCGTCGCATGCCTTGGCGGCGGCGGCCATGATGCGGTCTGTACTTGATCTCAGATCGCCGGCGATGACGACGCGTTCGCCTGAAGATGTCAGGGCGCCTATTTGCTCCAGATACTGGATAAAGCCCAATGTGTATGAATAGCAAACCACGTCAGTCATATCGACAACAAGTCCTCGTGCACCACTGGTACCGAATTTGACGCCGCAGGTTTCCATTAACTCAGATATTTTCATTCTTCCGCTCATCTTTAAAATCCTCTCATTTGACCTGCAGTAAACTAGAAAAGGCGGATTCAGTCAACGTAAAGCGGGAAGAAACAGGCATTTTCCAGAGCTTCGGGTTAAGGCATTCATTAGTGCTTGGGTATTTAGTCATTCGTCATTATTGGCAAGTCTCTCCATTTTAGACAGCTAGCGCTATGGAGATATTGACCCTGGGGTCAGTTCCCCGCAAGAGACATTAATTCAAGCATATCAGGCCATAGCGGAGCCTCAAATTCAACCATCCGCCCATCTGAAGGGTGCGATAATGCAAGAAACTGCGCATGGAGCATCTGCCTCGGCGGCTTTAGAGAAAGCACATTGTCGCGCTTAGCCGAACCATATTGCTTATCCCCCACAACAGAATGCCCCAAATGTGCCATATGGACACGAATCTGATGTGTTCTGCCCGTGGCAATTCGAACCCTCACAAGACTTGTTTCATCATAACGCTCTTCCACCTCGTACTCAGTTATGGCATCTCGTCCGGAAACAGGATTCACCGACATCTTCTTTCGATCATGACTGCTTCTACCGATCATAGTGCGAATCTCTCCCGACTCCGGGCTCGGCGTCCCATAGACAATCGCAAGATACTCTTTGCGCACCAATCGATCCTTAAACTGTTGCTGTAAAGCTTCCATTGCCTGATCATTCTTCGCCGCCACCAATACGCCAGACGTATCCTTATCCAGACGATGAACTATCCCCGGCCGCATTTCACCGCCAATCCCCTTTAGATCCTTACAGTGAAACAAAAGTGCGTTTACGAGCGTCCCCGACCAATGTCCTGGCGCAGGATGCACTACCAGACCAGCAGGTTTATTGACGACGATGATATCGTTGTCCTCATAAATGACTTCCAGCGGTATATCCTCAGCCTCAAGATCGACATCTATTGCTGGCGGAATATCAACATTTACATCCATTCCCTCTCGAATCTTCTGGTGGGCTCGAACACGTTTCCCGTCCACAAGGATGCTTCCGGACTTTATGAGCGCCTGAATACGCGCGCGCGACAGCTCCGGCATTTGTTCTGAAAGCCAAACGTCAAGTCTGACGGCAGATTTGCATTCGGGAACTCTAAAGACAAATTGATCATTCATAACGCAAAAAAGTCATTCACTTTTAGACACAGGTTTCCTGAGAAAGAACACAAACATCACAATGCCCGAAAAAGCAATTGTGAGGCTGATTATCTGAGCTACTGACAAAGCGGCAACACGCGTCCTGTCATCCCCCCTGAGCAATTCCAGGAAAAACCGTCCCAATGGATAAATAATCAGGTAAACCGAAGAGACAATACCATCACGTTTTCTGCGCCTGAACAAGAGTACGATAAGCATATAGATGGCAATATTATAACCTGCCTCTACCAACTGCAAGGGGAACAGCTTTCCTTCCCCTCCGGCGAGCGGCGTCCCATGACAACACCCATTTAAATAACATCCCACCCGTCCCAGCGCATGAGAAAGACCCACTGATGTCGCAGCAAAATCATACAGCGCTACGATTGGTTGATTTTTAGCCCTGGCAAATAGCGCTATTGCCATAAGAGAACCGATGAGACCTCCATAAAAGATCAAGCCTCCCTGATCCAGTCTTGGTATCAGGAATGGATCCTGCGCAAAAATGTCCCAGTTAGCCATGACATATGCCACCCGGGCCCCGAGAATTCCCGATACCATTATCCAAAAAAGTAAATCCGAACAAAACGTTACATCTCGACCATCTTTTTTCCCCAATACGGACCAGTTCACAAGCGCAGCAATAAAGCCCATCGCCATCATCACCCCATACCACCTGATTGTCACAGGCCCCAATTCCACAAATACAGGATCAATCAAAACGTGTCTCCTTAAAAAAATAATCAAATAATGTTAATTTCATATGGACAAGGTTCATACAGTGCTTATGATGACTAATGACACGTAGTTTAAGCAAGGAAAATGTATGAGCGCTGAAGACAAGACCCCGGATATTATCTTCGATAGAGTCAATGTTGCGATCTGCAGTCTATGCGGTTGCGACATAGATGTTGCGGGTATAGACCCTTTTCTGCAGATGGAATGTCCCGACTGCGGCAGTCTTGAGCCTGTCCCAGGTAAACTGGGCCCATTCCTTCTCCTCGAACTTCTTGGTACAGGCGGCATGGGCGGAGTATACAAAGCTCGGGACACTGCACTTGGCAGGCTCGTAGGTATCAAGGTAATGCTGTCATCCGTGGGCGAGGACGCACAGTTCATTGAGACATTCAGGCGTGAAGCACAGGCGGCAGCCAAACTCAATCATCCAAACATTGCTCAGATTTATTCATTCGGGCAAGAAAAAGGTCAACCATACATAGTGATGGAACTTGTTTCCGGACAACATTTCGACAAAATGGTTGATGAAGAAGCATCTCTGGACCAGGGTCTTATAATGCAGGTCGGCTATGACATTGCTCTCGGACTTCAGGCCGCGGACGAGATCCACCTCATACATGGCGACATCAAACCTGAGAACATTCTTCTCGACGAAAAGATGAGCGCCAAACTCGTAGACTTCGGAATTGCAAGTTTTGCGCACCAGGGTGCACAGGAAGGTATATGGGGAACGCCTTATTATATTTGTCCTGAAAAAATAAGGAAACAGCCAGTAGATGCGCGCTCCGATATCTACAGCTTAGGTGCAACTCTTTACCATGCAATCACAAAGCATCCTCCATTTGACGGTAAAACGCCAATAGAAGTGGTTAAAGCGCGCCTCAATAGACCGCCGTTGCCGATGGGCCGCTACCGAAAAGACATTAATCCACGTGTCAACCAAATCATCAATCGCATGCTTCAACTGGAACCATCTCGCAGATATCCAAATTATAGCTCCCTCCTCAGCGATATACGGAAAGCCACAATGGAGCTGGGCTCGGGCTCACGTTCGCGTTCAAAAATGAGCAAAAAGGGAAGAAAGGTGATAATCTCCAAACACTCTACGGCGGAACAAAGGCCCTCGTCTGAGCGACGGCCTGCGGTTAAAACAAAACGAACAATTAAAGCACCTCCGTCCAGCAGTCGCTCCTCGCTCAAGACCACTCACAGCGCCACTACATCCGACCCGGCCGAGGGAGAATCGGATTCCGCAATCAAGAAATACAAAAACCAATCTACTCAGGTCGTCAAACCCGAAAAGAAAGGCAAAGGCGGCCTCATAGCTCTTATGGTCGTACTGGTCGTACTGTTGGCAGGAACCGGTCTTGGTCTCTTTCTCTATATAAAAGACAAAAATATAAAAGCATATAACGTCTATGTTGAGATGACAACGCTTGCTGCGCACAAACAAACAGGTGAAAATACATATGCACAGATATTGACTGTTGCAAGCAATGTATCCGCCATAGCCGAGTCTGCCCTGGAACACAATGCAACAGGCAAAGCAGCAGTCCTACTCATACTCGGCGACCCCCTTCAACCTGAAGAACCCGTGGCCCCGTTTCCTGGACCAAAACAAGAATCCACGCCGCAAAGAGAAGGCGATTCATCCGCCATTGAGAAAAAAGCTGACGGAACAGAGATGCCGGCAGGCATGCTGACTCGTGCACAGCTTGATGCAGGACGCAATAAAACGATGGCCCCACCTCCAGCAGCCCCAAGACCCGGGCCAGAGCCAGAAGATGCTGTTGAGACAGTTCACCCCATCAAAGTGCTTGCAAAAAGGATCGCAGCCATAGCTGCTGAGCTACAAAGCAACTCCGAAGAGGTAGAGCAGATAGCGGTCACCTGCTTCGCAAATAAAAGCAAAGTAGATACATCGAGAACATCTAAGGACGCAGCCGGAAACCTGGCAACTCTTACTGCCGACCTGACATCTGTCAGCGCTCTCCACGAGAACTCAACCACTATATTCGCGGCCCTACAGACGCTCTCGAAAGAAGCTGGAAAAATGAAGGACGAGAAAGATACTGAAGAAGCAGCGCGACTCAAAGCCATCAAAGAGGAAGAAGACAGGCGCAACGCCGAGATTGAAGCCCAGCGCAAGGCTGAAGAATACGCCGAGCTTGTGAAAAACGAGATGGAACTTGCCGAAGCCGCAAGGAAGATGAACGAGCCCTTTATAGCGCAGCTCAATTTCGAAGAAGCAGCCACTACTGTTAGAAGCCAAGTCTCGGATTACAAGAGCAAGGAAGGGCGAGAGTCCATAGCCGTACTACTCGACAAATACGAACGCCTTGCAAAGTTCAAACTGTTTCTAATCGAAAGCATCAACAAGACTCCATACAAATGGGGCTATGGCAGGGGCACTTCAACAAGAGATATAGCATCTGCAAATGATGAAGGCTTACAAATATCAGGTATTCCCCAAACTCTTCCATGGGACAGCGTCAGCCCAAAACTATTCCTGAAGATAACTAATCACTATCTCGCCAATAAAAGAACAAGAATCCGTGTACTCGGCGAAGGAAATCTAGGTGCAGCCATTTACTGCAAAGAGATTGCTAATGGCAACGACGCCGCGCTGTTAGCCGCCAGGAAATACGCAGAAACCGCCACTGAGTTTTGCGAAGATCTTCAGGAGCATGTCGAAAGACTCCTGCAATTCTAAGGGTCTTCCGCAGAATTTGCGGGTAGGTAATGAGACAAAATACGGGGGAGATTAAGCCGTTGGACTAAGGGTATGCGGACTAAGTGTGGCGACTAAGAACGGGACTAAGTGTTTGGATATACGATCCCTACACTTCAGCGTACACTTACGCCCACACTTCGTCGCACACTTACTTGGTTACGCTTAAACGACTCGCTTTATCGGTCTCAACTGCCCCAATAATCTCGCTACCTGCCCGCAGTGCTACATAGCAGGCGGGCAAGATAATTCCGCCCATTCTACGCAGCAATTGCACTCTATACCTCCACCGAAAGACCAGATCCTATTCGGTTGGCAATTCCATCTACCCACAGATTATTCATAAGACCCTCTTTTCAACTTCCAACAACCAATTATTCAAGTATTTTCTCTTCTTCGGGTGTTGGAAGTTGACTGTTGGCTGTTGAATTAATTTGTTCCTTCTTTAATTAAGAATCGGGATCCAGCCTGAATCCTATTGTCTTAACACGTTTTGGTCCGAAACGCGCCTGAAGATTACCAAGCATCGTACCCTTGCCGTGCCGGGACAACTCGCTCATCCACACCGAGCTATCAACAAACACCGTTAAATTGCTATCTTTAACCATGCCAGGCCTACTGTGTTTAGAAACAGCATCCCCGACGATAGCGGGCCATTCATCTTCAAGGACAGCGAGCCAATGCTGATCTTCCATTCCGAGTTTCTTCATAATACCCGGCATCACGTTTGACATGGGAACAGGATTACGCAACCCCTGCGACGGCTCCGACCCATCCAGGCGACAACGCTCCCGCTGTATTTGTTTGATGCGTGATTTCTTTTTTCTCGGTCTCATATCTTTTTCTCTTGATTCCAACACGAAAATGATGTCAACTTCCCTACTTTCAAACAACTAAAAAAGGATAAATAATGAAACATTCTAAAAATGGGAATATGCTTATTGCGCAAAGTGGCGGCCCTTCGATGGTCATCAACCAGAGTCTGGTTGGCGCTATTCAAGAGGCAAAGAAACACAAAAACATCAAGAAGATATACGGCGCCATACACGGCATAGAAGGTGTTCTCAACGAGAATTTCATCAATCTTCGCAAAGAGACATACAAGACGCTCGAAGCAGTAGCGTCATCACCATCTTCCGCACTCGGAACAGTTAGAATGAAACCTACGCCCGCTGATTGTCATAAGATCTTTGAGGTACTGCACAAGCATGGTATACGCTACTTCTTCTATATTGGCGGAAACGATACGGCCGAAACGGTTCATATTATTAACAACGAAGCTAACAATTCCGGTTATCCTATCCACTGCTTTCACATTCCCAAAACAATAGACAATGATCTCCGTTCAAACGATCACACGCCAGGCTTCGGCAGTGCGGCTAAATTTGTAGCTTGCGCTCTGATGGGCATAAATCTGGACAACCGGGCTCTCCCAGGTGTTCACATCTCAGTGATCATGGGACGTCACGCCGGGTTCCTTACTGCTGCATCGGCCCTTGCAAGGGTATACCCTGATGACGGCCCGCATCTCATTTATCTCCCTGAAAAGCCTTTCACAATCACGCAGTTCGTGAAAGACGTCAAGGCTGTTTACAAGAAGTACGGACGTTGCCTTATAGCGGTATCCGAAGGCATTGCCGACAGAAACGGCGTGGCTATTGCTGCTAAATTCTCAAAAGAAGTCGATTCACACGGTAATGTTCAGCTTAGCGGGACAGGCGCACTTGGCGACCTCCTGGCAAAGGAAATAAAAGCCAGAACAAGTATTTCCAGGGTTAGAGCCGACACATTTGGATACCTGCAACGGTCGTTTCCTGCAATGATCTCCGACGTTGATGCAAAAGAAGCACGTATCGCCGGCACCAAAGCCGTGCAGGCTGCCTGCAAGGGTAGCAGCAGTGGTTCTATTGCGATCAAAAGAGCACCAGGTAAGACATACAAGGCGTATTACGAACGTGTTGACCTGAAAGATGTCGCAAGGCATTCAAAGGAAATGCCAAGTAAATTCATCAACAAGGCTGGCAACGATGTCACAAAAGCGTTCATCGAATACGCAAAGCCGCTTGTTGGAAAACTCCCTGCTCCAGGCCGCTTCAAAGAAATTAAAATGAAGTAATAAGAGTGGACGGCGGACGGCTTGCCACGGCGGAGTGCTTGCATCCCGAACTCCTTTCGGTGTTCCAGGAAGAAGCCGGGTGGACTGTAAGGCTTCTATCACGCCTGTGGCGTGACAAGTCTTAATCCCTGGAGGGCGAGCCGCTAAGCCTATAAGTCTTAACCAGAGGGCAGGCGGGAATCAGCCTGCGGCTGATCAATATCGAATACTGAATATCGAATGTCGAATGTCGAAGGATCGAGGTAGCTCAAGCAGTGAGCATAAATCTCCCATTCATCACTCACTAATCATTACTCATCATTTAACTCTCCCAGCTCACAACGGGAACAGACGAGTACTGCGACCTCATTTCGAGAACTTTTGCTCTGGTTTCCAAAATGATGTTCTCGTCATCCATGTTAGACAGCAGATTGTCTATCATAGAGACAATGATTTCCATTTGCGGCTCTTTCATGCCAATACTGGTAATGGTTGGCGTGCCTATTCTGATTCCTGAGGTAACAAAAGGACTCTGTTCATCAAAAGGAATGGAGTTCTTGTTGACGATCATACCTGCTCTATCAAGAACCAATGCCGCATCTTTACCCGTCAGTCCCATGGGCGATAAATCCAACAACATCAAATGATTATCTGTACCGCCAGATACAATCGTATATCCAGCTGCTTTAAAACACTCCTCCATGCGGGCGGCATTCTTCACAACCTGCTCACCGTATTCCTTGAAATACGGCTGAAGTGCTTCCTTAAAACATACAGCCTTAGCCGCTATTTCATTCATCAACGGGCCACCTTGAATGCCAGGAAAGATTTGCTTGTCGATATCATTCGCAAACTCATCGCGGCATAATATCAATCCGCCACGCGGTCCTCTCAACGTTTTATGCGTGGTTGTCGTTACAAACTCAGCAAATGGAACCGGACTGGGGTGACATCCAGCAGCAACCAATCCGGCGATATGAGCCATATCCACCATAAGGTATGCCCCTACTGAATCGGCAATCTCACGAAACTTATCAAACTCCAAGGTTCTGGAATATGCACTGGCACCTGCCACAATCATTCCGGGCTTTGTCTCTTCGGCAATTCTGGCGACATTGTCATAATCAATGCATCCGGTTTCTTTCTCAACGCCATAGGAAACAAAATCGAATAACCTTCCGGAAAAATTAATGTCATGCCCATGCGTCAAATGACCTCCATGCGCAAGATCCATGGCAAGAACGGTATCCCCAGGCTCTAATGCCGCGAAATATACCGCCATATTTGCAGAACTGCCGCAATGCGGTTGAACATTCGCATGATCTGCTCCGAAAAGTTGTTTTGCCCGCTCTATCGCGAGACTCTCCGCGTCATCAATGTATTTACAGCCATTGTACCATCTCTTGCCGGGATAACCTTCTGCGTACTTGTTCGTCAGCACAGAACCTTGCGCCTCAGCCACAGCTCGGCTCACGACATTCTCTGACGCAATCATGTTAATAGTCGTGTTCTGACGGTGTACTTCCTCGCCAATAGCCAAGCAAACCTCAGTATCCGATTTCTGAAGCATCGTCAAATCGCGAAAGTTCAATCCTTCGGTATCCATTTTGGAAACTCGTCTTGCGTGACGCTCTTCATCAGAAAAGGAACAACTCAGCCACGCATCAAGAATTTCCCCGACCTCATCGACTGGAATATATTTGGATGCAAGAACCAGGACATTGGCGTTATTATGCTCGCGAGCATAGAACACCATATCAGCATTCATGCAAAGCGCAGCTCGCACACCCGGGAACCTGTTTGCCGCCATACTCATTCCTATTCCGGTTGTACATACAAGCACACCTTCAATATCCGGATTCACAGAAACCTTCTGAGCAACTTCGACGGCATAATCAGTATAATCGACAGAATTCAAACCGTGACACCCGAAATCCTTCAGATCCATATCACGGGCAACGAGAAGCTCCTTTACTCGCTCCTTCAGTTCAAAACCACCATGGTCTGCGCCCAACAATACTTTCATTATACTCTTCCCTTTATATCAACCTAGTTCTCTTAAAAAAGCAATAAGGCCGGGCATTGCTTTCAAAATATCATCTCTCACAGTGCGATAAACATCTATCGTCGCACCTATTGGATCAGCAATGTCTCTATTCACAGCATTTTCATCAAATGATGTAAGAAGAAACACCTTCTCTCTTGCTTCCGGAAACAAATGCTCGATCTGCTCCGCGTGACCACCCGTCATTACCACGAGTACAGAAGCCAAGTCAATCAGATCTGAACTCAAAGGCATGCTTCTATGCTTATGCATGTCGACACCCTCCTCCTCCATTACCTGGACAGCATGCACACTGGCAGGCGCACCCATTCCTGACATGACACCGGCAGAAGACACCGTCCACCCGCTATCTTCACCCATATGATCCCTGAGCATATACTCAGCTATAGGGCTCCTGCATATATTGCCAGTACAAACAAAAACAACATGTCGATTATCCATTTAAAACACTCTCCAACTCGGCCCTACTCAGAACGCCATCTCTGAGGATATTTAACTTCCAGGCTTCTTCATCTCCTTCAATCGCAACAACCGTGCTTGGTGTGGCGCCCGGCGTTCTACCAGCGTCCACAACAGCATCTACACCATCTCCGAGACTTTCCACGGCATCTTCAGCTGTCAATGCCGGTAGTTCTCCGCTGAGGTTGGCACTGGTGACACGAAGCGTACCCCCCGCAGCTCTAATCAACTCTACTGCAACAGGATGGTCAGGGACCCTGAACCCCTCTGTCCGCTCCTCTACCTTAAGAATAATCGTCAGAGGCCCCGGCCAGAATCTATCTGCAAGCCTTTTCTCAAGCGGGCCTATCTTCGCCCCATACTCCTGCACCGCGCCCACATCTGCAGCGAGCAATGGTAATGGCTTACTTCTATCCCTACCCTTTATCTGATATATCCGCGCCTCTGCTTCTGATATATCTGAACGCGCTGCGACACCGTATACGGTATCGGTCGGAATAATGACTATACCGCCATCATGAAGCACTCTAACGGCATTTTCTATACTGATCACAGTCTTATCAACTACCCTCTCAGGCAAGATCCTTCTGAACTCTTGCATCACCAGCATACACCTTCTTCTTCATACGACTCTTATGCTGGGCCAACTTCTTCTGGAGTCCCGGCTTCCCTAACGCCAGAATCTGCACTGCAAATAAAGCCGCGTTGACAGGCCCTGCGCTTCCTAAAGTGACGGTGGCAACCGGTATTCCCGAAGGCATCTGCAAGGTCGCCAAAAGAGAGTCCAGACCATTGAGAGCGCCGCCCTTGATCGGGATACCTATCACCGGCAGACTTGTGTGCCCGGCAAGAACTCCACCCAAATGCGCAGCTCCACCCGCCGCCGCTATAATTACCTTAATTCCGCGTCTCGCAGCACTCTTTGCATAAGTCGAAGCCACCTCAGGCGTGCGATGCGCCGAAATCACTCTCACTTCATACGAGACATTAAATTGCGCCAGAGTCTCTGTCGCAGGTTTTACAATACTCCAATCTGAATCGCTACCCATTACAATTGCCACTTCTGGTTTCTTCATAAACATTCCTTTTTGACTTAAAGTCGTTTAAGAGCCTTGGCTCCAATATCCGTCCTATACTGTGCCTGATCAAATCTTATCTTAGTGATTGCGAGATATGCGCGCTTAATAGCAGCGGGAAGTTCATCTCCCAACGCAGTGACTCCTAGAACACGTCCTCCGGCGGTCGCAAGATCACAACCGACAAGCTTCGTTCCGGCGTGAAACACTATAACATTCTCCTGATCTTTCACCTTATCCAGACCTTCGATGACCTTCCCGTTCTCGTATGAGCCAGGATACCCTCCCGAGGCCATCACAACACACACGCAAGCTTCATCCTTCCATTTAATCATACTCTCGCTCAAGCATCCGTCAATACAAGCCTCCATAGCCGGAATAATATCGCCCTCTATCCTGGGGATAATCGCCTGCGTCTCCGGATCACCGAATCTGCAATTAAACTCCAGTACTTTCAAGCCTGAGTCGGTCAGCATAAGCCCCGCATACAGCACACCCTTATAAACGATTCCCCGCTTTTTGAGTTCCGTCAGCATCCGCTCAAACACTTGCTCCTTTATGATCGGCCACAAATCATCGGTCACGACAGGAGCAGGAGAATAGGCACCCATTCCGCCCGTGTTAGGACCTTCATCATTATTATACACCCTCTTATGGTCCTGTGACGATGCAAGCATCACCACATTCTCCCCGTCGACCAAAGCAAGTATCGAGGCTTCCTCGCCCACAAGACATTCTTCGACAATAAGCAATTCGCCTGACTCGCCAAACGACTTATCCACCATTACCGTATTAACAGCCTGCACCGCTTCTTCGGTATCAGCACATACAAAGACCCCCTTGCCCGCAGCGAGCCCGTCAGCTTTTACGACCAGAGCACCTGGTTGCTGTTGAATGTATTTTATTGCCTCATCAGCATCACTGAAACTTTCGGAGTAGGCGGTAGGAACTCCTGCGGCGGACATAACCTCTTTTGCAAAATTCTTACTACCCTCAAGACGTGCGCCATCTTTTGAAGGCCCAAAAACCCTCAATCCTTCTTTCTGGAAGACATCGGTCAGGCCTGCGCACAAAGGCACTTCGGGGCCAACAACGGTCAAATCAGGTCTGTTCTCAACTGCCCAGGCAAGGAGTCCAGTAACATCTTCCCCTCCAATATCAATATTGGTCGCGACGTCAGCCGTCCCCGCGTTCCCCGGAGCACAAAACACCTTTGGCCTGCAACTGTCACTAACCAATTTCCATGCCAACGTGTGTTCCCGGCCTCCACTTCCTATTACAAGTATTTTCATAACATCTGAGAATATCGAATTCACCGTATTAGTCAATAACGCACTTAATACACAATAAGATAAATCGGGCATACCCTGATATATGTATTCTAAAGACCCTAGTCGCCCCCAACCGTAATCAGCCCCACTCAGTCCCTTCCGCATCTGAATCATCAGTTCTTTATAACGAAGCCGGACTATTCACGTGCATCGTCCTCCGTCATGTCACGGCGTATCCGTCAGCTGATGGCGAGAACGGAGCATTCATCACGTCCCATCTTCTCTCTCTATGATTCGCATTGCCGCCTTAATGCCATCAGCAGCACTGGAGACAATGCCTCCGGCATGACCACTTCCCTCGCCCACGACAAACAGATTCTCGAAGCCAGAGCAAACACCGCTTTTTTCACGTACGATTTGTATGGGTGCTGATGTCTTACTTTCCAATCCAAGGAGATTACCTTTGCTGTATCCCTTGATCTTTCTGTCGAAATCCATCAATCCAGCACGCAAAGATGCCACAATATTCGCAGGTAACATCGCCCACAAAGGTGCAGGCTTCAATCCCAACGGGTAAGAAGTATCCGCTGTATCATCCGGCATTTTCCCTTTAATAAAATCATCGATACTGCAGAAAGGAGCTGCATAGCCTTGGGAGTAATCATAGAAAGACACTTCAAGACTCTCAATCCAGTCCAGGGCCTCAAGCGGCGTAAGAACTTTCCCGGCGAGCTGGTCAGGATGTACCCCGACAACACAGGCGGCATTGGCAAACTGTCCGCCTCGTTGATAACAACTCATTCCATTCACAATGTTTGTGTGTTCAGAGGTTGCAGCAGGTACTATAGAACCCCCGGGACACATGCAGAATGAATAAACGGAGTGATTCCCATCGGCATTGGAGGTCAGACGATACTCCGCGGCTTTCACCCCGGGCAAACGTTTAACGCCCCATTGTGCTTCGTTGATAGCTTCCTGCCTGTGCTCGGCCCTACATCCCATCGCAAAATTCTTTGTTCTGAATCCCACCCCTCGATTAATCAACATGCGATACGTTTCATACGCTGAGTGACCGGTTGCCAAGACAAAATGGTCAGCATGAATCGCATCGGCATCAGTAATGGCAATCTTTACCTTATCGCCCTCGATCTCAAGATCTTTCAGTTGGGTTTCAAAACGAATAGTTCCTCCCAATTTCTGATATTGATCACGGAGATTTCTTACAATTTGTTTCAGATTATCGCTGCCCACATGAGGATGGGTCATATAGCGGATTTCCTCAGGAGCACCAGCATCCACGTAACTATCCAGAAAGAATGCCCTTTCCAGCGCGATTCGCTTAGAGCGCGATGTTAATTTCCCATCCGAAAAAGTACCAGCTCCGCCCTCTCCAAAAGAATAATTGGCAATCGCGCTGAATTCCGATGTTGTTTCAAAATGCTTTATTCCCTTGTCGCGCTTGGCTACCTCGGCTCCCCTTTCGAGCATTATCGTTTCAAATCCGGCCTTTCGTAAAACAAAGGCAGCAAAGAATCCTGCAGGCCCGCTTCCAACAATAACAACCTTCTTATTCCTTTTCCTGTAAGGAATCTTCAGTGTTTCCTTCTTCGGGTCGTCGGTACTTCTTATTTCGGGAGAATGGACTCCAATACGCATTACCCAGTGGATATTATTTTTCTTGCGCGCATCCAGACTTTTGGTTTCGATGGAGTAAGAAAACTCTTTTATGCGAAGTTTCTTACCAATTGAAGATTCAAGCAATGCTTCCAAATAGTCGGTTGGTAGTTTTAGCTCAATTAATTTATATCCCATGGTTAGAGTATAAGAGCTTGGAGGTTCATGGACAAGCCGTAATAGTCCAGAGGCAACGACGCTAGCCTGCTCGTTACAAGGTCGAGTTTCTGGAAGGCTTAAGGATGATATTAGTGATCTTGTTGGCAGTGTTCTTGTACTGACCGTCTGCCTTGAGCTTTTTCCAACCGTCTGAATCAACAAATTTCCTCCATGCCTTCTTTTTCTCTTCCGGCGTCTCAAAAGAAAGCATGTATGTCAGATTGGGCAACTTGTCACCGCTGACGGCATGACCGAAGAAAACCGGAGGCATACCTGCGTCGCGAAAGAGTTGTATCTCGCCCCCATCATCAAACATCGAGATCTTCTTGGCGTTTCTTTCGATCGTGTAACTGTTGTAGATGCGAATCTGCACGATCCTGTCGGGCGACTTTGCAACTTGCACGACTTCCGGGCTTTTGTCAAACGTCTGCAGCAGCGAGCTTTTGCATGTGTCGTAAAGCGGATTCTTCATAGACGCATTGAACAGAGCCTTCACTTTCTTAATATACGTCTTATCACCCAGCAGTTTGTTCTCAGATGCTGCATAACTTTCCAGATCCTTATAGACCGCTACAGTAAAAAGCTGCTTATCATAGATCTCCATGCCCTTATTCTGCCCGGAACTTGCCGAATAAACACCGAGTTTGGATACACCCTGACGCTGTAGAGCCGGAATTAGAGCCCCGTCAAACATCTCCATCAATGCATCACGCTTCTCTTGCGATGAACATGTAAACGTGCGCAACTCCACAAACGAGCGGGCTTGCGCAAATACTGATACTGCCGCCAAAAACACAAAAATGATCGAATGATGAACAAGATTCTTCTTCATACACATACTCCAGTTAACTGCAGAAATCCTACACAAGAAACCCCACCGACTCAAGAGCCAATAGAAAGGGTGCAGGACAGGAAGAAACATGGGCCCTGACATGGCGAACGTTTCACTCGCGGTGGCTCGCTTATCGACTACAGTGGTGTTTTGACCCCTCGCAGGGTCATCAGACCTTGATTATTAGCATTTAGCCGCCATCTTGCTCTTTAACTTGGTCATACATGCATTTAGTTTGTTATCTTCATTCAGGCGTTTACGAATGTTTTTCCTTTGTCGCGAGACGACAGCATCTCAACTATCCTAAAGCCTGTCAATATCTAAATGCTAATAATCAAGGTCTGACCCTGTAGGGGCCCATATTGGGACTATTCAGCTGTCACCAATACCAATATTCCTCAGGAACTAGTCGCCAATCTCTTCAGCGTCTGTATACGGCTCACTGCGACGACCTGCAGCAGCAAGCATCTTGCCTACAACGAATCCCGTCGCAATCGCGATAAGAATAGTAACAATAATACCTTTTGCCTGGGATACCTTCGATATATCTTCAACAAGGAACAGGGCTGCAACACCACCGAGCAGTCCCGGCAAGCCGTGAAGATGTAAAACACCGCATGTGTCGGCTTTTTTGAGCAGGCCTTCGAGCTTTGGCTGTATCACTGCGAAACTAAATGTGGATAGTGCGCCAGCGAGAATACCAATGGTGAACGCAGCCACTGGACCAACCTTGTCACAGGTGGAACCAATTGCCACACCACCAGCCAAAGCTGCATTGGCAATATCTGCAATAGAGAATTTCTTGCGGAGTGTTACGGATGCAAAGTAAGTTGCAAGAGTCGAACCGCAAAGTGCCAGGATCACATTAACCGCAGTGGCAGGAACATCTGCAGGTGCTACAAGCGCGCCACAGAAACTCGGCCAGAAAACCCAAAGAACCATACTACCAAGCAAGGAGAACCGGTCGCTGGTCTCGTCTGATTCAATCTCAGTCTCAAACTCTTTCTTTGTGGTCATCGTCATGATCACACCAAGCCCAAACAAAGCACCAAACGCATGAATTACGATAGAACCGCCTGTATCAACAAAGTTACCTTTTGTGATCAAACCAAGTCCACCGTCCAGAACCAACCATTCATTAAACGCGTAACATGGAACAAAAAGAAGCCCCAGCAAGATATACTGTATCATCTTGAGCCGGCCCAAAGCCGCCCCGGCGCATATCAACAAACTCGCCGCCGCAAATTCAGCAAGGATAACTCGATCAATCGCCGCCTCAGCACCACCCAGTATATGCAGTGAAGCTTTAAGGAAGTATAATGGCAGAGCCACGCTCACGAGGAGGTATGTTGCAGTAACAGCAGAACGTCCGTACTTCTTTACGAACACCATCAGGAAGCCAAAACCCACGAGCAACATCGCCATGATGTGAATCGCCCTGTTGTATTTCTGGACGTCCGCCAGTGCGGAGATATCATCTTCCATCGCGGCGTAAGCCGGCGTGCAAAAACTCATTACAACTACAAATGCTATTCCCAACATCCACATAAACCGACTTACTCGCATACCTTCTGCCTTTCTTGGTTAATTATTTGCAAGGCATATTGCACAAACATTTGCGAGAGTACAAGCGTGAACGCGCAATGGGAACCTAAAGGAAAGAGATTTTCACCATCCGGCGTCCCCGCCTCAAGGGCCCGGAGGAAAGCTAAGGAGAGAAGAGAGCCTCAGATTGCTGAGTTTTTCAAACAGCGCAGCAATCTGAGGCTCCAGCCACACAAGGTGGCAGGGGCAATTAAAACCCGACTTTAACACCGAGAGAGCCATATACTTTTGTGTCGTACATTCCGCCGTCTTTGAGATCAGGCAAAACATCATCCTCGAGCTGGGCGACATACGTCACCGTAGCGCTGACGGCTTTGTAACTTAAGCCAGCCGATATATCAGCATGCGAGAAGCCGCTCTCACCTTCATCCGCCTCCAGATAGCCAACTGCAACAGAAACCGCAGCACCTACGTTTTTAGAGAGTTCAAGCTCATGCCCGAGACCAAGCTCTACGTAGATGGAGTCTTCTATGCCTCCGTATAGGCCGTAATTTACCGATAATGATGGTGCTAGCACTACATCCAGACCAGCGGCTAATGTTACCTCGTGATCGGAGTCCACACCGTCATTCGGATACGTATAAGCCGTATACCCAACAGACAAGTCAGCGGCCTCACAAGGAATGTTGTATCCTGCGATTATATCCACCTCATTGAACTTATGCTGCTTCAGCGTGCCATTGTAATCGTCTATATCCAGGTTACCCCACACCCCCAGATCAAAGTCTGAAAGATGAAACATGCCACCATGCTGAAACACAAGCCCGTCATTCAAGGTAGCACCCCTGAACACATACGCGCTCGCGAGGTCAAATGTAGCGCTCGCCGTTATATCCTCCGCCATCCCTACGGAGGTAAAAACCCAAACCGCCATTATTAATATTGATACTTTTCTCATTTCTATATTTCCTTCATTTTCCCGTCCAACCATTAGCCATTTAACCATCAACCATGGATGATTGGCGAGCGCCAATCATCCTATGGAGTCATACCCTGTTTCACCCGTTCTGATTCTAACGCATTCCACCAGATCCATGACAAATATTTTTCCGTCACCGATCTTTCCCGTCTTAGCCCCTTCGCAAATTGCGCCAATTGTCTTCTTGACGTACTCCTTGTTTACCGCGATTTCAAGCCTCACCTTCTTAAGCAGGTTCACCTCTATGTCTGTCCCGCGGTAACTCTCGTGATATCCCATCTGTTCTCCGCAACCTAATGCGTTTGTAACCGACATCTTATGTACATCATTCTCAAACAACGCCTTCTTTACTGCATTCAGTTTTTCCGGCTGTATATATGCTACTATCAATTTCATCTCTTCTCCTCCCATTCTTGATCTTACTCTTAGTCCCCGAATCAAGTTCGGGATCACTGCTACGTAGCGACTTAATCCTCTACCTTACTGACTTGTAAAGATCTGAAATCCTGAATATGCTTCCATTCCATGTTCACCAATATCCAGCCCTTTAAGTTCTTCATCTTCACTGACCCTTATGCCAACTGTAGATTTGAGACCTTTGAAGATAAGAAATGCCACAGGGAAACACACAACAGCATAACTGGCGATTCCGACAAGTTGAACGCCCAGAGATATTGTATAAGCATCTGCACCCTCTCCAACAACTGTTCCGTTTGCGAAGACACCAACAAACAATGTGCCTAAAATTCCACAGACAAGGTGCACAGTCGTCGCACCAACAGGATCATCTATCCTGATTCGGTCAAAAGTCATAACGGAAACCACTGCTATTGCACCGCAAATTAGACCTACGAGAACCGCGACTCTTACCGACAATATATCCGCACCTGCAGTGATTCCGACTAAGCCAGCAAGACAGCCATTCAGAACCATACTTAAGTCAGGCTTCTTCTGTATGGTCCAGGACGCGATCATTGCACCCATGATTCCGGCAGCCGCAGCAAGCGAGGTCGTGGTCAGCACGTACGGTACTGCAGTCGGATCAGCCGACAACACAGAGCCGCCATTAAAACCAAACCATCCCAACCAAAGCAGAAACGCTCCGATGGTCAACAGAGGCATATTGTGCCCCATGATCGGCTTAACCGTGCCGTTGACATACTTTCCAAGCCTTGGACCCAGCAAGATAATACCGGCCAACGCCGCCCATCCGCCTACAGAGTGAACAAGAGTCGAGCCAGCAAAGTCATGAAAACCCATCTCGGCCAACCAACCGCCGCCCCACTTCCATGAACCCACAAATGGATACACGAGCATTACGTATATAGCCGAGAAGATCAGAAATGGTCCCAATTTTATTCTTTCAGCAACCGCACCCGAAACGATTGTTGCCGAAGTGGCAGCAAACATCCCCTGAAACAGGAAATCCGTCCAGTAACTGTAATTACCCCCTGCATAGGCAATTCCGCCCGCGGCACCTTCAGGGCAACTAAGTCCCATGCCTGCAAAACCAAGCACTTTGCCAAACAACCAACTGTCGCCCGGATACATCAAGTTGAAACCTATTAACGTATAAGTCAGCAACCCTATAGAGACAATTGCAGTATTCTTAAAAAGAATATTCACCGTATTTTTCGCTCTGGTCAACCCTGACTCTACAGTGGCAAACCCGAGATGCATAATAAATACGAGAAAGATGGAAACCATCATCCAAATATTATTAGCCGTATACAACGCAATATCTGCGGTCGAATACTCAACCGCCGCCTCTTCCGCCATCACTTCACCTGCCCCCGCAAGGAATGCCAAAGCAACCCCCGCCACTATCATGTACTTGAACCAAGTTTTCATACCTACTCCTTCCATTTGAGTGTTAAGGTTCATTGACAGGGGTTATCGCAACAAGCGTGCCAACTTTACATGAAAATTACGCCAATTTTTTAACACTCTGCATTCAAAGGTCTTACATCGAAAAAGATGGAGAGCGAGGACTCTTTGCGCTATAAATTTTATACATTTTTGTAGTTGACATCTAAACGTAATACATTATTGTAAGTGGCGTTATGAGCTCATCTCAAGATAAAGCCAAGAGTAATTCAAAGCGGTCGAAGCTGGAGCTGGATATCTTCTATAAGATATCGCAGGCGATGGCGCATCAGCATGAGATCCCCACTCTCCTTAATGAAGTGCTGGATATTATGGAGACGGAGCTTGGCCTTTCACGGGGTACTCTAGCCTTAAGACAGCCGGACTCGGACATCTTTGAGATCAAGGCATCGCGAGGCCTCACATCTGCCGAAAGAAAGCGTGGTCAATACAATCTTGGTGAAGGAGTCACCGGCATAGTGGCGAAGACAGGCAAGCCCGCCACCATAGCTGACATCTCAAAGGATCCTAATTTTCTCGATCGCACCAAATCAAGAAAGGATGCCCGCGTCGCGTTTCTTTGCGTACCCATCACCCATCTGCGCCAGGTTATAGGCACGATAAGCATTGATCGCCCAATTACCAGTGATGACGAACTTAAGCGGGACATTAAATTTCTCAAACTCGTAGCTGACCTCCTTGCCGAATCGGTATCAAGCATCAGAGAGCAAATGGAGGAGAAGGAAAGCCTTACAGCGGAGAACCGCCTGCTCAGACAACAGCTTGGCGACAGATATCACCCGAGCAACATAATTGGTAACTGCGGTAGCATGCGCCAGGTTTACGAGCATATCGCGCAAGTCGCCGACAGCGCGGCAACGGTACTGATTCGAGGTGAGTCAGGAACAGGCAAAGAACTTGTGGCGCGCGCCATCCAGGCAATAAGCCCCCGAAAGAACAACGCATTCATCTGCGTCAACTGCGCTGCCCTTCCTGAAAACCTTATAGAAAGCGAACTTTTCGGCCACGAAAAAGGCGCGTTTACAGGCGCAATGAACCAGCGAAAAGGCCGATTCGAAATGGCCAACGGCGGGACACTGTTCCTTGACGAAATAGGCGACATCTCCCCAAGCGTTCAAGTGCGCCTTCTACGCGTTCTCCAGGAGCAGACTTTTGAGCGAGTCGGAAGCGACAAGACAACGACCGTTAACGTACGAGTGATTACGGCCACAAGTAGCAATTTGGAAGAAGCCATCAGGGACGGCAAGTTCAGAGAGGATCTGTACTACAGGCTCAACGTGTTTCCTATCCACATCCCTTCGCTACGCGAAAGACGAGCCGACATAATGATGTTGGCCGATTACTTCATTCAGAAATATAACGAGCTTTACAATAAGAATATCAAGAGGATTTCGACTGCAGCAATCAATATGATGATGGCATATCACTGGCCGGGAAACGTCAGAGAGCTTGAGAACTGCATTGAGAGAGCTGTCCTTACATGTACGGATAATGTCATCCATGGCTACGCGCTACCACCTTCTCTACAGACAAGCGATGAGACAAATACTGAAGTCATGTCCGCAGAAGGTGCTAGTTTAAAAGCACTACTTGAATCATACGAGCGAGAGATAATTATCGATGCGTTGAAAAAGCATCGCGGTAATGCTACCGCCGTAGCAAAGGAACTGCATGCAACGCAGCGAGTGATCAATTACAGTATCAAGCTGCTTGCCATCACCCCGCATAACTATAAATAGTCTTTACGCTACCGCGTAAAGACTGGTTATTAGTTATTGGGCTTAAGAATCAAAGACTTCACCACCACACCGCCCTTCGCCTTGCCAGCCCTCCCGACTGGTCGGGGGCAGGCTGGGGCACCCCTCCGGAGGAGAGGAACAAGATTTAGAAGATCCCATCCTTGGAGGGGTCCGCGCAGCGGGGGGTTGGTTGATACCCTACCGGAACTTACGAAGCACTTCTCGCGCGCTGATGAACGAGGCATAATCCTCGAGACCTGCCAGAGAATAAAATGACAGCCGAATTCCCAATTCCTTAGCTGCGGCCACAGCGTTCAAGCCGCCCGCGACAACCATGCCGCAATGCCCTTCCGAGACATTTATACCAAACAGCGGCTGATTCGGCCGTCCGATAGCAAGAACTCCGCCAAGATTAAATTTTTTGATTCCTTTCACTATAGTCTTGATCTGATCAACCGCAGCAGTCGGGACCTCGCGAAAACTGGCACATATTATTCCCGACCCCCGCAAAACAACATTTCTTACTCTGGTCATGTCGGCCCTGATAAAGATTTCAAGCGGGTCAAGCGTCGATCCACCATACTCTATCATATTGACAAATCGAGTCATTCGTCGTTCCTTGATTTCCAGTAACCCTCCGAAGCGCGAAACAACAGGCACTCCCGCCTTCTGCAAAATACCATTTAGCGTAAGACTACAAACAGTTCCAATGGCAGTAAACCCCTCAGGCACAATCATCCCTCCGAGCTCCTCGCCCGACTCCGCGACAGCCATCATATTCCCCATAACCAGATCCTGCGCAGCAACAAGCTGTATTTCCCTCACAATCCTTCCAACCTCAGCCGGATCGACCAAAGCTATATTGACAATTACGCTTCCCTCACCTTTCTCAGCATCCAGGGTCATTCGATATGCAAGCGTATCAACCTTTGCAGAGACTATTCCTACACGCGACACATGATCATCCGACGTCAACAGCTCCTGACGCCCCTTCTCCGTTATCTCTCTCCCCATTCTCCGACTGACAAGGCGCGTAAACCCACCGTCATCCAACTGCATAAGATAATGGCGAACCGTCCGAGGCTGAAGATCTACGCCCTCAGCCAAAAGCAAAGCCGCAATCTGCGATGCCCCAATCGGCCTCATCGTATCATTCAACGCCCTCAGAATCCCCATACGCGCACGATCAGCTCTCTCCGCCATTTCTAAAACCTCCGCTTTATCTTACCGCTTCAATGAAAAGAAAACACCATTTCTACCGCATTCAACCGAATCAATGATAAGTCTTGGACAAAACTATTAACGGCAATATTGCCGTTTAAATGTGCCTCTATATTGCATCATTGCGGTTGCATGTCAACGTTATTGGGGTAGTATATGGCTAGTAGCAACCGTATTGTGAATGGTTCACAATCAAAACAGGAGGTGGAGATGGATTATACCCAGCAAGTTCAACAAGCAGTTGAGCGCAGAAATGGCGGCGAGCCTGAGTTTCTTCAGGCCGTAACGGAGGTCTTGGAGTCTGTTAAGCCGGTAATCGAGCGGCACAAAGAATATCAGGACGCAGCTATCCTTGAACGTATAACTGAGCCGGAGCGTCAGATCATGTTCCGCGTACCGTGGCAGGACGACAAGGGCGACATACAGGTCAACCGCGGCTTTAGAGTGCAGTTTAACAGTGCAATAGGCCCTTACAAGGGCGGTCTTCGCTTCCACCCGACAGTTTATCTTGGCATCGTCAAGTTTCTGGGGTTCGAACAGGTCTTCAAGAACGCTCTTACTACGCTTCCTTTGGGCGGCGGCAAGGGCGGATGTGACTTTGACCCTAAGGGCAAGTCTGATAACGAAGTCATGCGTTTCTGCCAGAGCTTCATGACTGAGCTTCAGCGCCATATCGGTCAGGACACAGATGTGCCTGCCGGTGACATTGGTGTTGGCGGACGTGAAATCGGCTACATGTACGGACAGTATAAAAGGCTGAACAATGAGTTTACTGGTATCCTTACAGGTAAAGGTCTCAAATGGGGCGGTAGCCTGGTTCGTACCGAAGCTACAGGTTACGGTCTTACATACATCGTTGAAGAAATGCTGAAAGACACAGGCAGCGCCATTGAAGGCAAGACTGTCGCTATGTCAGGTTCCGGCAACGTTGCTATCTACGCTGTAGAAAAAGTACATCAGCTGGGCGGCAAAGTCGTCACACTGAGCGATTCAAGCGGATGGATCCACGATCCTGAAGGTATCAAGCTTGATCTCGTACAGGACATCAAGGAAGTCAAACGCGGACGCATCAAGGAGTACGCTGACGAAGTCAAATCTGCTACATACACTGAAGTAGGTAGTGGTGCTAACGTATGGAGCGTTCCCTGTGATATCGCTATGCCGAATGCTACACAGAACGAACTTAATGGCGACGATGCTAAAACGCTTATCAAAAACGACGTCAAAGCTGTCGGTGAAGGCGCAAACATGCCTTGTACACCGGAAGCTGTCGAAGCGTTCATCGAAGCGAAGACTCTCTTCTCGCCTGCCAAGGCTGCCAATGCTGGCGGTGTTGCAACATCAGGCTTGGAAATGAGTCAAAACAGCATGCGCATGAGCTGGACCTTCGAAGAAACGGATGCAAAGCTCAAAGGAATCATGCAGAGCATACACGTTCAGTGCAAGGAAGCAGCAGAAGAATACGGCTGCCCGGGTAACTATGTTGCCGGAGCAAATATTGCCGGATTCATCAAAGTTGCAGACTCCATGCTTGCACAGGGACTCGTGTAAGGCTGTTTAAAAGCAATTAGAAAGCGGCCCTGTATCACTACGATCAGGGCCGTTTTTCTTTATAGACTTCAAATTTAACATTAATCTGTTCAAGACGCTTGCATAGCGGCAACAATTTTGACAGATTGACTCTGCTGTCAGCAAATTACTGACATCCACTACAAATATTCTTAACCTTAAGGAGAACAAAATGGGCGGTTTCTTCGGCGTAACTTCAAAAGACGACTGTGTTAATGATTTATTTTTCGGCACAGACTACCAGTCACATCTGGGCACGCAACGTGGTGGGCTTGCTGTAATCGACGGCGACGAATTCACTCGGTTCATTCACGACATCCGCAACGCACAATTTCGTTCAAAGTTTGATGATGACATCAAAAAAATGAACGGCCCATCAGGAATCGGCGTCATCAGCGATTTCGAAGATCAACCCATTATGGTCAATTCACATCTTGGCCAGTATGCCATCGTCACAGTGGGCGTCATACAAAACGCCGAAGAGCTTGTCGCAAAGGCTTTCAAGAGAAAACATACACATTTCGCGGAAATGGGCGGCGGCTACGTCAACCCGACAGAAATAGTTTCCACCCTTATAAACGAAGAAAACTCTTTCGAAGCAGGTCTTGAAAGCGCTCAGGAACAGATCGAGGGCTCATGCTCCATCCTCCTCTTATGCAAAGACGGCATATATGCCGCTCGCGACAGATTGGGACGTACCCCTATCGTTATTGGCCGAAAAGAGGATTCTTATTGCGCCGCTACGGAAAACTGCTCGTTCCCAAATCTTGATTACGAAATAGAGAAGGATCTTGGGCCTGGCGAAATAGTCCTGATGACCTCGCAAGGAATCGAGCAAAAGAAAGCTCCAAACGAAAAAATGCAGATATGCTCCTTCCTTTGGGTTTACTACGGATATCCATCATCATCCTATGAAGGCATAAACGTTGAAAACGTCAGATATAGATGTGGAGCCGCACTCGCCAAGAACGACGCTCACACGGTCGACAAGGTGGCCGGCATACCAGATTCGGGAACAGCACATGCTATCGGATATGCCAACGAAGCAAAAGTTCCATACATGAGACCTTTCGTTAAGTACACACCAACATGGCCTCGTAGTTTCATGCCGCAAAATCAGGAAATAAGAAATCTAGTCGCACGCATGAAGCTTATCCCAATCAAGGAATTGATCAAGGGTCACAGCATTGCATTCTGCGAAGACTCGATTGTACGCGGTACTCAGCTACAGGATATCGTGCAGAGGGTATTCGATTACGGAGCGAAAGAATTTCATATGCGCCCCGCCTGCCCGCCCCTGGTCTACGGTTGCAAATACCTGAATTTCTCAAGATCTAGATCAATACTGGATCTAGCAACAAGAAAAGCCATGAAGGAAATCGAAGGGACAGAGTATCCTGACAATCATGCGGAATACGCTGATTTCAATTCAGACAAATATGCGGAGATGATAGAAAGTATCCGCAAGCGCCTGAAACTGTCTTCTCTGCAATTCCAAAAACTTCCTGACCTTGTTGAGGCTATTGGCCTGCCAAAAGAAAAGCTCTGTACATACTGCTGGGACGGATGCGATGGCTGTAATTAGACGATGAATAGAATTATAGAGACAACTCAGCTTTCGGACGATGTTTTTAAACTCATAGTTGACGCTCCCCTCATCGCGGAGGAGCGCAAACCTGGTCAGTTCATCATCCTTCAAATCCATGACGATGGTGAGCGTATTCCGCTTACAATCGCGGATGGCAACAGCAAAAAAGGTACCATCACCCTGATATTCCAGGCTGTTGGCAGATCCACTCATATGCTCGCAAACTTTAAAGTGGGAGATGAGATTGCTCATCTACTCGGACCGCTCGGGACGCCCACACATATTGAGAAATTCGGACATGTAGTCTGCGTCGGCGGCGGGATTGGTGTCGCGCCAATGCATCCCATCGCTCAAGGAATGAAAGTGGCAGGAAACAAGGTGACAATCATCATGGGTGCCAGGAACAAGGAACTGATGGTTCTCGAGGACGAAATGCGTACCATAGCAGATGACCTGATTATCTGCACGGACGACGGCTCGCACGGCCGCAAATGTCTGGTCACGGAACCGCTGAAGGAACTCTGCGAAAACGATCCGAAGCCCGATCTGGCTGTTGCCATAGGACCACCTATCATGATGAAGTTCTGCGCCGAGACGACCAGACCTTACGAGGTCCACACGCTCGTATCACTAAACACTATAATGATAGACGGAACAGGAATGTGCGGCGGATGCAGAGTCTCTGTTGGCGGAAAAACTAAGTTCGTATGCGTAGACGGTCCGGAATTCGACGGACACAAAGTGGATTTTGATAACATGATGCTTCGACTCGGTGCTTACAAAAAGCGCGAAGCGGACGATCATCACAAATGCCACATAGAGCTTGGAATAGATTGGACTGCGGACAAAGGATAGATGGATTATCACTTAATGAACGACGAAGCAAAGAAACAACTTGCCAATATTGATTCACGCGAAGAACCGCTGAAGCCCAAAGACCGCATTGCGATTCCAACGCAGGAAATGCCAACGCAAGACCCGATTGAGCGAGGTAAAGATTTCACCGAGGTTGCCACTGGCTACACTGCAGAACAGGCACAACTGGAGTCTATCCGATGCCTGCAATGTAAAACGGCACCATGTATAGCTGGCTGCCCGGTCGGAATCAACATCCCCGGCTTTCTCAAGGCTGCATCCGAAGGCAATTTCGAAAAATCTGTCCAAATCATAAAAGAAAGCAGTCTCCTTCCCGCAATATGCGGCAGAGTCTGTCCGCAGGAAACCCAGTGCCAGGAGCCATGCACAGTAGGTAAAGCACTTAAAGACGTCGAGCAGGCTGTCTCCATAGGACGCGTTGAACGATATGTAGCTGACCTCGAACGTGACAATGGTATCGTAACCCCTGCCGTGAAATCGAAAACAGGCAAAAAAGTAGCTGTAATAGGAAGCGGTCCAGCGGGACTCGTGGTGGCAGCAGACGTCCGACGAGAAGGTCATGACGTAACAATCCTGGAAGCATTCCACAAACCCGGTGGTGTCATGGTTTATGGCATTCCTGAATTCAGATTACCCAAGGCTATTGTTCAGACAGAAATCGACACCCTCATAGCTATGGGCGTGGAACTTAAAACCGATTTCGTAGTCGGACGCACCCGCAAACTCAAGGACCTGATCGAAAAAGACGGTTACGATGCTGTCTTCGTCGCAACAGGTGCAGGGTTGCCAAGATTCATGAATATCGAAGGCGAGAATCTTGTCGGAGTCTTTTCCGCAAATGAATATCTGACACGCGCAAATCTTATGAAAGCATACGACCGTGAAAACGCAGATACACCCATCATACAATCACGGAAGGTTGCTGTCCTGGGAGGCGGAAATGTTGCCATGGATTCTGCTCGCACCGCATTACGTCTTGGCGCAGAAGAAGTTCATATCGTTTACAGGCGCACGGAAAAAGAAATGCCCGCGCGAGTCGAAGAAGTTCACCACGCACAAGAGGAAGGCATCGTTTTCCATCTTCTAGAGAACGCAAAAAGCATACTTGGGGACGATCAGGGCCTCGTGACCGGCATGGAATGTCTGCGTTACGAGCTGGGCGCGCCGGACGAGTCCGGGCGACGCCGCCCCGTTGTTATCGAAGGAAGCGAATTTATTATGGATGTTGATACAGTAATTGTCGCTATCGGCAACGACTCGAATCCGCTCATCAAGCAGACCACCCCAGAAATCGAATGCAATAAATGGGGGAACATCATTGTCGACGACACCGGAAAGACATCCATGGATTGCGTCTACGCAGGTGGCGACATCGTTCTGGGGGCGGCAACTGTAATCCTCGCTATGGGCGAAGGACGCAGAGCCGCAGCATCGATCAACGCATTGCTTGCGTAAGAACAAACACCATTCCTTGCACTCAGCCATAAGCCATTCTAATCCGAAGGATCGTGCCGTATCAAAAACCTCTTTTGACACGCGGATCAATAACTACTGCTTTTGTTAGAAGCAGGCTTACCTGGCAATATCTTTATCGCCTTCCCACTTATCTTTAAATCTGATGCCTACAGCATCTACCTGTGTTAGCGTCCTGGTAAAAAGAATGAAGAACTGTGTGCAATTTTCCACGGTTATCTCTATTAACGCATCCGCCCCGACATTTTCTTTGGCCTTTTTAATAGCATCTCTTGTTGAGTTACCTTTTGTAACTGGAATAAGGCCTAAAATTGCGAATCGACTGTCCGCAGCCGATGTAGGGCCAATCACATTATACGATTTAGCATGTAGCGGTGTATTTGACGCGGCTATACCACCCGGATAAGAAGCGCATCCGGCCAACATAGCACTCATTATGATCACTAATAACAAACCAATGTATTTGCTCATAACATATCCTCCTTTATAAGAACTTTAGATAATCAATAAATACTATAACATCTAAAAAATAGCAATTAAGAACTGAAGTGTTTATTAACTGACAGGAATTTGCCTGCCATGTAGCGTGTTTCGCAGGCGGCGACATAGTATTAGGCACCTCAACGGTGATTCTCGCTATGGGCGAAGGCCGCAGAGCAACAGCCTCGATCAACACATTACTTGCGGAATAGCAAACTGAAATCGTTTTCAGTACAGCCGCCATGTAATGGCGGCTATACTTTTGGACAGCGCGACTACATCATAAACATCATTTCTGAATACGACGGCAATGGCCGGAGTTCGTCAGAAAGCATGCCTTCAATATTATCAGCGGCTTCGCGCAGCACTAACATAGCCTTAAGCTTGTCGGAAGGCTTGCCCTTCTTGATTACAGCTTCAAGCTTGCTTGTGGCTTTCAACAGCTTTTCTGTTTCGGCTACAACCGCAGTGAACAGCTTTTTACTCTCAGGTATATTCTTTACACCAACAGCCTTTACCGCGCCTAGGATGTCAGCAAGCTCACCCTGGTACTCTAACACAGCTGGAGCTATCATTGTCTTTGCGATTCTGACAGCACATTGAGCTTCGATAGCAATAGTCTCCTCGTAAATCTCGCTGTAAATCTCATAGCGCGCTTCAAGCTCTCTCTTGCTCAGCACGTTGAATTTCTCAAAAAGCGTTATGGTTTTTTTAGATATTATCTGCTTCAAGGCTTCATCTGTTGTTTTCAGGTTAGGTAGCCCCCTACGTTCCGCTTCTTTATGCCAGTCTTGCGAATAATTATCGCCCTCAAACAACACTCTTTTGTGCTTCTTAACGATACCTTGCAGAACCTTCTGCAACGCATCGTTAAACTTTACCTTCTTCGACAACATCCCCTCTACCGCCGTGCAAATATCATCCAGTGCCTCGGTAACAATTGTGTTCAGCACTACGTTTGCGCCAGCGCAACTCTGACTGGAGCCCACTGCCCGGAACTCAAACTTGTTTCCTGTAAAAGCAAATGGTGATGTTCTGTTGCGGTCAGTAGCATCGCGAGGCAGGGAAGGAAGAGATGACACACCGATTTCGATTGTTCCTCCATTCTTAGAGCTTTTAGCCCCACCCTTTTCTACCTGCCGTATCACGTCATGCAGCTGTTCCCCAAGAAATATCGACATAATCGCTGGAGGCGCCTCATTAGCGCCTAGCCTGTGATCATTGCCTGCGGTCGCTACAGACGCACGAAGCAATCCAGCATGAGTATCAACAGCCTTAATGACCGCACATATTACTGTAAGGAATCGTGCGTTATCATGAGGATTATCTCCAGGCTTGAGCCAATTCTTACCATCCGGGCCATTCACATTCCAGTTGTTGTGTTTACCGGATCCATTTACGCCCGCGAATGGTTTTTCATGAAGCAGGCAGGCAAAGTTATGTCTCTCGGCTACATCTTCAATAACCTCCATCATTAGCATGTTGTGATCTACGGCCAGGTTAAGCTCCTCATATACGGGCGCCAACTCAAATTGCCCCGGACAGACTTCGTTATGCCTGGTCTTCGCCGGCACGCCAAGACGCCACATCTCCCTATCGAGCTCACACATGAACGCTACTACCCTGCTCTTTATCACCCCGAAATAATGATCATCCATCTGTTGGTGCTTAGCAGGAATCTTTCCGAACAAAGTCCGCCCAGTCTGAAGCAGATCGGGCCGCATCTCATACAATTCTCTATCAATGAGGAAATACTCCTGTTCAGCGCCAAGCGAGGCCGTTGTCTTCCGCCCATTGACTTTGACACCAAACAATTTTGCTAACCGGCAGAACTGCTCTGACAGAGCATCGCCTGAACGCAACAATGGCGTCTTTTTATCCAAAGCTTCTCCATTGTATCCGCAGAACACAGTTGGTATGCACAGTGTTGCGCCATTTTCACCTTCACGAATGAATGCCGGACTGGTTGGATCCCACGCTGTATACCCGCGCGCCTCAAAAGTTGCGCGCAAACCGCCTGATGGGAAACTCGACGCATCCGGCTCACCCTGGATCAATTCCTTCCCCGAAAACTTATAGACTGCGCCATCATTCCCATCCGGAGTCACAAAGGAGTCATGCTTTTCAGCTGTAGAGCCTGTCAACGGCTGAAACCAGTGTGTGAAATGCGTAGCGCCCTTCTCCAACGCCCAAGTCTTCATAGCCTCTGCCACGTCATCAGCAATCTCCGGATTTAGGGTTTTCCCTTTGCGGACTGTTGACACTAAAGACTTGTAAACCGTTGCCGACAGATACTTCCGCATCGTCTTTATGCTGAAAACATTCTCGCCAAAGAATTTAACAATATCATCAGTCTTTTTCTTTTTAGTATTTCCTGAAGTCTTTCGAGGCATTGCATTTCTCCGTTATTGATAAACCATATTCAGGTCATACTATACATCAAAACCTTCAACTGCAAGTGACGAGAACATAAAAGGCCGCTTTTTTGTAATGCCAGAAGCCAATTTAACACCTGCCTCGCACATTTTAGACAGTAAGTCTTGACTGAAATATTTATTGCTTTATTATGTTTGTCCTAGTAGTGCAATCGCAAGGAGTGGTTCGTCTTGGTTGAGAATAGTAAAAATGGTTCGGTACTCATTTTGGGTGCAGGTATCGCTGGAATACAGGCGGCGCTGGATCTTGCCGACTCCGGCTATAAGGTATACCTGGTCGAATCCAAAACCGCTATCGGCGGTCATATGGCACAGCTTGATAAGACATTCCCCACTAACGACTGCGCAATGTGCACAATCTCACCTCGTCTCGTAACCGCTGGCCTGCATAGAAACATTGAGATTATCACAAACGCCGAACTGCAAGAACTCAAGGGTGAAGCTGGTAATTTCGAAGCAACAATACGTCTCAACCCTAATTTTGTAGATCTCGACAAATGTACAGGCTGCGGTCTCTGTGCAGAGGAATGTCCTATTAATATCCCTGACGAATACAACCAGGGACTGAACAACAGAAAAGCCATTTACAAATTATACCCGCAAGCCGTACCAAACAAATTCACTATCAGCAAACTGGGCGAAGCACCATGCTACGACGCGTGCCCTCTTCACGGAGACCCCAGCGGCTATGTCGCACTGACCGCTGAAGGCCGCTATCAGGAAGCTCTGGATCTTGTCAGAGAAAAGAACCCCTTCCCCGCTATCTGCGGCAGAATATGTCAACATCCATGCGAAACAGAATGCAGCCGATGCAAAGTCGATGAGCCCGTTTCCATCGCATACATAAAACGATTTCTGGCTGACTGGGAAATGGGTCATGGCGAAGAGAAAACACCCGCCGCTGAAATAATTGAAAATGGAAAGAAAGTCGCCATCATCGGGTCAGGTCCCGCAGGACTTACCGCCGCACGCGAGCTTAGGAAAATGGGCTATTCTCCCGCAATTTACGAGTCTCGCGCAAAAGCCGGCGGCATGATGACTCTCGGCATCCCCTCGTACCGCCTACCGCACGAGATTATAGAAAAGGAAATAAAAGACATTACCGATCTGGGTGTAACCCTTAAAATCAATTCACCGATTAATTCCGAAGAAGACATCGAAGCTCTCTTTAAGGATGGATGCGAAGCCGTCTTCCTCAGTGTAGGCTCCCACCAAAGCAGAAGCATGGATATTGAGGGCGAAGACCTTGAAAACGTTACGGACGGTGTTACCTTTCTGCGCGAACTAAGCCTTGGATCAATAACTTCAGTCAAAGAACGAGTTATTGTTGTAGGAGGAGGCAACGTAGCACTCGACTGCGCGCGCTCCGCCCTGCGTCTTGGTGCCAAGGCTGTAAATATCGTTTGCCTGGAAGCTTACGAGAACATGCCTGCGCACCGCAACGAGATTGACTGGGCGGAAGAAGAAGGCATCGTCGTCAACGCCGCAAAGGCGACACAAAGCATTACAGATAAAAACAACGCCTTTGCCGGGTTGGCATTGATGGATGTAAAGAAAATGGCGTTCGTAGAAGGAAAACTCGAGCTAGAGACTGAGCCGGGTTCAGAATCAACAATTGAAGCCGACCAGATGATTGTAGCCATCGGCCAGGCACCTGACCTCTACTTCCTCTCCGATGACAGCAAAATCAACACCACCCCACGGGGTACTCTGGATGTGGACAGCAAAAGCTTTATGACATCCTGGAAAGGCGTATTCTCAGGAGGCGATGTAGTGCGTGGAGCGGCAAGCGTTATCGAGGCCGTTGCAGACGGCAGAAATGCAGCCATGTCGATAGACGCCTATATCAAGGGCGAAGAATTTACTCCAGACGCAAGCAATCAGCCGATTGTAACGCTATCAGACGAAGAAATTAGAGCAAAACTGAAAAGTAAGGAAATACAAAAGACGCCTCGTCACATCATGCCAGAACGCCCAGTCGAAGAACGTATTTCAAACTTTAGCGAAGTAGATCTCGGGTTGAGCGAGGAAGCCGCAAAGAAGGAAGCCGAACGCTGTCTCTATTGCTCTATCTGCTCCAACTGCCGAAGATGCGAAACAGTATGCGAAGCTAACGCGCTCATCTATGATGACGTTCCTAAGAACAGAACAATCAATCCGGGCGCAGTTATCCTCGCCCCTGGTTTCGAACTGTTTGATTCGGGCAAAAAAGGAGAATTTGGCTACAAACGATTTCCAAATGTCATTTCCGCTCTGGATTATGAACGCATACTCAGTGCGTCCGGCCCTACACTTGGTCATATACAGAGAATCTCCGACAGCAAGACGCCTCGGAACATAGCCTTCATTCAGTGTGTGGGATCAAGAGACGAAGACAACCCATATTGTTCATCCGTTTGCTGCACCTTTGCAATAAAACAATCCATCATTACAAGAGAGCATGCGAAGGACACACAATGCACCATTTTCGCGATGGACATCCGTGCCTTTGGTAAGGGCTTTGATGAGTATTTCGAGCGTGCAAAAAACAACTACGGCGTCAAAGTTGTATACACACGCCCATCGTCGATTAAACAGGATTTCAAAACCCACAATCTTCAGCTGCAATTCACCGAAGATGGTCAAGACTGGATCGAACAGGAATTCGATCTGGTCGTTCTCTCAGCTGGCTTATGCCAGAATGACAAGGCCAAAGAAATCGCAAATGTCTGTGAAATCGACCTGAACGACTACTCGTTCGCCAATTCACCCGTCTTTTCGCCAACATCGACCAACCGCGAAGGTGTATATCTCGCCGGAACATTTGAGGAGCCGAAAGACATTCCGGAATCAGTGACCCACGCAAGTGCAGCCGCAGCGAGGGCAATGGAACTGCTTGCCGATGTCAGAGGCACTGAAGTAGAAGAAAAAGTTTATCCAAAAGAAAGAGACGTATCACAGGAAGAACAACGCATAGGCGTCTTTGTATGTCACTGTGGATCAAACATCGAGGGATTCATCAGTTGCAAAGAAGTAGCCGAGTACGCTCAAAGCCTCAAAAACGTAGTATACACAGACCATCTTCTCTACAGTTGCTCTCCAGACGGACTGCAAACCATTAAAGATATGGTGATAGAGCATAACCTCAACCGTGTGGTTGTAGCATCCTGCACACCGCGCACACACGAGCCACTATTTCAAGAAAACATCAGAGAAGCAGGACTAAACCCCTACCTCTTCGAGATGGCCAACATACGCGACCAATGCACATGGGTACATGCAGATATGGGCGAAGCGACCCAAGAAAAGGCCAATGACCTAGTGCGAATGGCCGTCGGCAGAGCACGAACGATTGAATCGCTATCTTCAAAGACGTATGTACCAAAGCGCAGCGCGCTGGTCGTCGGAGGAGGAATCTCAGGCATGAGCTCCGCACTCTCCGTAGCCAACCAGGGCCACGAAGTATACCTGGTCGAAAAATCGGACAAACTTGGCGGCAGTGCATTGAAGATCAAGAAAACCATAGACGGCAGCAACCCAGCCGAACTAGTACAAAGTCTCGAGGAAAGCGTGCTTGAACATGACAAGATCACGGTAATGATGAACGCTGAAGTCGCAGAAACCAGCGGTTTCATCGGCGATTTCCACACTCAGATCAAAAGCAAAGCAAAAGACGTATCCTTTGAACATGGCGCAACAATTATTGCGACAGGCGCGGAGGAGCTCAAGCCTTCCGAATATCTTTTCGGAGAGAACGAGCATATTGTAACTCAACAGACTTTCGAAGAAACGATCGAAAACAGCCCCGAAACCATTAAGAGCATTAAAGAAATTGTGATGATCCAATGTGTCGGCTCTAGAGAGCCTGATAGAATGGTCTGCAGCAGAGTGTGCTGTACCGAGGCCATAAAAAACGCCATTGCTGTAAAAAATGCTAATCCTGAAGCATCTGTTTCCATTCTTTATCGAGACATACGCACATATGGGTTCCTTGAGAAATACTACACCGAAGCACGCGAGATGGGCATCTTGTTTTTTAGGTACGATCTGGAAAACAAGCCTGAGGTGACTTCCGGCAATGACGGTAAACTCAGAGTACGGACAAAGGATCTCAATTCCGGCCTCGAAATAAGTTTCGACCCTGACTGCCTGGTTTTAAGCGCAGGAATGGTGACCCCTGAGGGGACGCAAAAGGTAGGAACAGCCTTCAAAATCCCATTAAACCTCGAAGGCTTTTTCCAAGAGGCCCACATGAAACTGCGTCCTGTAGACTTTGCCTCTGACGGCATATTCCTTTGCGGCACCTGCCACAGCCCTAAGTTCATCAGAGAAAGCATTATACAGGCGCAAGGTGCGGCAGCTAGAGCGATTGGCATACTTTCAAAACCAGAAATGGAAATAAGCTGCATCATTTCAAAGGTTGACGAGGACAAGTGCGTTGCCTGCCTTACCTGCGTAAGGACATGTCCATACGATGTCCCAAAGATAAATAAGGATGGTATTGCCGAGATTGAACCTGCGATGTGCCATGGATGCGGTATCTGCGCTGCCGAATGCCCGGCAAAAGCCATAAGCATGATGCATTACAAGGATAGACAGATTATTTCCAAGACCCAGGCCCTGTACAACGAGAAAGGCGAGCTGCAAAAATAATGAATAACTTTGAACCGAAAATAACTGCGTTTTGCTGCACCTTCTGCGCGTTCAGTGCGGCGGACCTTGCGGGATCAATGCGATTGCAGTACCCACCGAACGTAAGGATTGTAAAACTGCCATGCACAGGCAAAGTAGATGTCCTTTACATCCTCAAGGCCTTTGAAGACGGCGCAGATGGTGTGTTTGTTGCAGGTTGCCTCGAGGGCGAGTGTCATTACCTTGAGGGTAATTTCCGAGCAAGAAAACGGGTCGAATATGCGAAAATGCTTCTTGAGGAAGTTGGGATCGAAGGTGAGCGCGTCGAAATGTACAACCTATCCTCGGCTATGGGTGCCCGGTTCGCTGAAATCGTTGAGGAGATGACGGCAAAAATCAAGGAACTTGGACCGAGAGGAAATGGCTATAGGTCAGAGGAAGAATGTGAAGAGGGAAAACGTGACTGATGGGCTTAGGGGGAAGAGACTTGAAGCATAGATACTTGTGGATTTAAGATGAGAATTGAAGAGAACAACGTAAATATAGACAGTTCCTTCGCGCTGGAAGTGCAGAAGCGAAGCGGAGAGAATGTCTTTTTGTGTTACCAATGCAGAAAATGTGCTTCTGGTTGTCCGCTAAGAGAAATGATGGACAGCAGTCCCACCGAATTTATGCGCTTTGTTCAGCTTGGCATGAAAGATAAGGCAATGACAGACAGTACAGTTTGGCGTTGCACATCCTGCCAGACCTGCACTACGCGCTGTCCGCAAGGTATCGACATAGCACATGTCATCGACACAGTTAAGATGATGGCACAGGACGAGAGAATCAAGGTAGACAGCAAGAATGTAAAAGCTTTTAACGTCATATGGATGAATATGCTCAAACATATGGGCAGGATTTACGAACTCGGACTTGTCGCCCTTCTTAACATGGCCATGAAACAACCGCTCAAGGGCGCTGAACTGGCCGTCGAAATGGTTAAGAAAGGTAAGCTGAAGTTCATACCAACGATTAAACGTTCTGCATCGATGCGAAGAATGTTTAAAAGAGCTAAGGGGTTAAAATAATGAAAGTATCATATTATCCGGGTTGCTCACTGCATTCAACAGCAATAGAATACGATATGTCTACCAGAAAAGTCCTCGAGGCACTTGGTGTTGAATATGTTGAGGTGAAAGACTGGATATGCTGCGGGTCAACACCGGCGCATCAAGCTGATGAACTGATGTCGGTGGCTCTACCAGTCAAAAACCTGGCAATAATGGCTGAGAACGATAATCTTACTGATATGTGCGTACCATGTGCGTCCTGCTATTCACGCCTGAGAGTTGCGCAGGAAAAGATGAAAAACCCCGAAACACGGAAGAAGGTCGAAGATGTCATAGAGGCACCCTACCCCGAAAACGTAAATGTCATGCATGCTCTCGACCTTATAATCGAGAAAGTTGGCATCCCCGCTATCAAAGAAAAGATTATCAGCAAGCTGAACGGCATGAAGGTTGTCTGCTATTATGGATGCCTGATGACTCGCCCTCCAAAAGCTACGGGCAAGAAGGAGTGCGAGAACCCGATGGAGATGGAAGAGCTAATGGAAGAGCTTGGTGCAAAGCCCCTGGACTGGAATATGAAAACGTTCTGCTGCGGAGCGGCATCCGCATTGACCCAGACGGAAATAGTTCTCGATCTCACCAGAGAAATCCTGGATGACGCTGTTAGCGTAGGCGCAGAAGCCATTGTCGTAGGATGCCCCCTCTGTCACGCCAACACCGACGGTCGCCAGAAGGAGATCAACGCTAAATATAAAACAGACTTCGATATACCCGTATTTTATTTTACCGAACTGCTCGGGCTCTGCCTCGGCATCGACCCTAAAGAACTTGGCATAGACAAACACCTGACCGAGGCCATGGATTTGATTAAGAAATAACGGAGAATAAACACAATGAAGAAATATTATACGCTTCACGTTTCACGTTTCACGGGGCAAAGGGGATCTCATGATCGTAGGTGACAGAAAACCATTAGAAGAAATCCTTGAATCGATTAAGGACTTCAAGAAGATACTGCTACTTGGATGCGGCGGATGCGTTACTATCTGCTTTTCCGGCGGCGAAAAGGCTGCAGGCCTGCTTGCGTCTCAGATATCCATTGCACGAAAAGATGCGGGCAATCCGATAGAAATCGACGAAGCAACTCCTACACGAGTCTGCGAGCATGAATTCATCGATGAGCTGAAGGATAAAATTGATTCGGTAGATGCTGTACTTTCCTTATCTTGCGGTGTCGGAGTACAAACGCTAGCCGAACAATACGAAGACAAGATCATCATCCCCGCGCTTAACACTACGTTTATGGGTTATCCTGTTGAGCATGCTGTATGGGAAGAAAGATGTGCCGGATGCGGTGACTGCGTTCTTGGATGGACTGGTGGACTTTGCCCAATTTCCAGATGCGCAAAGAAACTCCTGAACGGCCCATGCGGCGGGTCGGTAGACGGCGTATGCGAAGTCGATTCAGAGAAGGAATGCATATGGCACTCGATTTATGATCGTCTAAAGAGAATTGGCAAACTCGAGAACCTTGAAAAGGTTAGAGATCCTAAAGACTGGCGAACAAGCACAAACGCGGGCCAGAGGAAATCTGAATTTAAGGAAGCACAACTATGAAATCTGACAGCAAGCTGGAAAAAGTATTAAGCGAGGGTAAGTTTGGTGTCACATGTGAGCTTGGGCCACCCCAGCACGCAGACCCGGATAATATAAGCAAGAAAGCGGAGCACTTAAAAGGCAACGCTGATGCTGTTAATATTACAGATAATCAGACTGCAATTGTAAGAATGTCCAGCATTGCGGCATCAAAACTTGCCATTGATGCAGGACTGGAACCGGTGGCGCAGATGGTTTGTAGAGATAGAAACCGCATTGCTATGCAAAGTGACATTCTGGGCGCTGCCGCGCTGGGAATAAAGAACATCCTTCTGCTTTCAGGTGACCACCAGACTTTTGGCAACCATCCAGAGGCAAGCAATGTCTACGATTTGGACTCCATCAACCTAATTCAAATGGTAAAGAACATGAGGGACGAAAAGATATTCCAGTCAGGAGACCCGATTAAAGAACATGAACCACGAATGTTTATCGGCGCTGTAGAAAATCCATTCGCAGACCCCTTCGAGTTCAGAGTCGCACGTCTAGCCAAGAAGGCCAATGCCGGTGCAGACTTCATCCAGACCCAGTGCATCTTTGATATGAATAGATTCAAAGAGTGGATGAAGATGGTTGTAGATCGCGGAATTCACGAAAGACTCTATATTCTGGCAGGAATCACACCTGTACGGTCTCACAAAGCACTTGTTTACATGAACAAGAACGTTGCGGGGATTACGGTTCCAGAAGAACTCATCAAACGGATGGAAGACGCTGACGAACCGAAGGAAGAAGGCGTTAAGGTAGCCATCGAGCAGATTCAGGAAATCCAGGCAATTGAAGGCGTGGCAGGATTGCATTTAATGCCCATCGGCTGGGAATCCATCACATCTGTTATCATGGAAAAGACAGGACTCCTGCCAAGACCATAGTAACGGACGCTGGACCCCGCCTTTGGCGTGGCAGGCAGTGGACGGCGGACAGGCGTATAGAGGGTAGAACGTACATCTTGACTCGTGAGATGAGTTTGCCTATTATTTCTGCATGAAAAAACACATCTTAGCCTTTGCATTACTCACCCTTGCTTTCGGATGCGGTAAACAGGTGGAAGTTCCCGAAGCATCATCCGTAATGGACCAGATAGACAGGATGGCTGCATTGGAAGCCCGCATCAAGGAGCTCGAGTCCACCGTAAAAACCCTACGCATCGAACAGCTTCATGCAGAACCTAATGCTGCGCATAAAGCCATAGCCATCTCAACTGACGACAACAAGACGACGGAACTATCATTTAAGGCTTTAGAACAGATGGTTTCAGTGGCCGTAGAACAAAGAATTGGAACCCCGCAGCAAATCGAATCTATATTTGCTGAGACAGTAGAGGAACAGATGACCTCTTATGAAGTCCGCAAAGCACAGGAAGAGGTCCTGGAAAAAGAGACGAAGCAGGAAGAAGCAAAGGAACGTCGAGCCGAATGGGAAGAACGCCGCAAAGTCGAGAGGGAGAAGCAGGAGGCAAGCCGATTCGAAACCTATACAACTGCACTGAATATTAATGAAGAACAGTATCAAACATTGAGAGTCCTCGAGGACGCAGCATGGAAGACCACATGGGAGACCATGAGCAAGATGAGGAAAGATGGAGGATACACCCCAAAGAATTACAGCGAAGCTATAACGCACATCAAAACCCAACATACTGAGTCCGTTAAAGAGATTCTGGACGAGAACCAATTTCAGACTTACAAGGAACAGTACGTGGATCCCATGAGCCAACAAGGCGGGTTCCGAGGGTTCGGCGGAAGCCGATACCACAGATAACCGTTGCGACGAATCACGGTTACAGCAGCACCCTTCCAATTATCCAGAATGGCCGCCCACAATACCGTTAGTAATCGGCGCATCATGCAACCAGAAGACCACAAAGAGATAATCCCAATTCCAGCAAAGTGGGGTATAAAGGACTCATGGATGAAGTCAGATTATAGCCAAGTCATATTCATACTTCTCATGCCACTTATTCAGCACAGGAATCATTTTTCTGCAGGGCGGACAATATGCGCCCCAGAACTTTATAAGGATGTACTTCCCTTCGGTGTCAGGCTTCTCAGCGAGCCATGGCTCAACCTCGAGCTTTGGCGCTTCAGCGTAAAGCCATGAGTCGGCCCACATGACAACTCTTTGATCGGCTTAGGATTGTATTACTATCCTGAAGCTCTTTGTCACTCAGAGTGGATTTATTGAGATTCGAAGTCGAACATCCAGCCGCCAGTACAACAATTGCAAATAATATATTCATGAGACTAATAACAGGCAGAAAGCCGAGCATATCAAGGGCTGCATAGACAAAAAAAAACGCACGATGTAAAAGAGAAGTAATACACCTCATCAATTACAATCGTGCGCTAATTTGCAGTTTAAACGCTGTTTACCAGCGTCCGCCGCCGCCACCGCCGCCACCACCGCCGCCGCGATTATCTCTTGGCTTAGGCTGAGACTCGTTGACGCGAAGAGCACGGCCATCACTATCAGTACCGTTCAAAGCATCAATTGCTTTTTCTGCTTCACTATTGTCCGGCATTTCAACAAAGCCGAATCCTTTTGAGCGACCCGACATTCTGTCAATGATTACACGGGCCGAAGTCACTGAACCATGGCTCGCGAAGAGCTGGTTCAGTTCGTCATCTCCTACCGAGTACGGCAGGTTTCCTACATAGATATCCATGATATCCCTCACATGCGCCATTCTTAACACTCACCAAGCTCTCTGTGACACACAAATAAACTTGGTTTGGTCCTTGGACCGAAGAAAGGATGACAGAGTAAAAAAGGAAAGAAAAGGACTAATTTGCTTTTTTTTAATGTTTTTTAGATTTATTACAAATGCTTCTCTACAAATTCAGCAGCAAAAGCCACACAATCTTTACAACTCATTATTTTTTTCTTTCGAATCGGCTTACACGTAGATGCACCTGCGGATCCATTAAACTGACTTGCAAGCTGAAACGTCAACTGGTCATCATCCAATAAAACTTGCGCCGCATACAACGCTCCGCAAACTCCCCCCGGTGCCTTGCCGCCACCAGCGTTAGCATAACCGGCTATATCCTCATCTGTCATTCCAGATATATATTGGAACGTCTTAAAAATTGCCTGCGCGCAATGCAGCTTATCCTTACCACGAAACAAATCCTTCGCCCTGTCACCGATCTCGCTCACCTTGTAATCTCCTCTCTTCCTCGTCACTATACACGACAACAACCACTTTGAAGATATTAATTCTTCCAAACAGACACAAAATATCATATATATTCAAGCGATAACAATATCACTGGAGATCAAATGGCGACAAAGAAAAATACGCATAAAGGGCTGACACTTCTTAAGAAAAACGAAAAAAAGTACCCTACCTCACCAAACAAGGCCAAGCTGGAGACATTTAAGAACTCCCACCCCAAGCGCGATTACTGGATTGAGTTCGATTGCCCTGAATTCACATCTATATGCCCCATCACCGGGCAACCGGATTTCGGATACATATCAATCCAGTACATACCCGACAAACTTTGCCTGGAAAGCAAATCACTAAAGCTGTACATGTTTGCGTTCCGTAACCACGGCGCGTTCCACGAAGAAGTCGTCAACAGAATACTGGACGACCTGGTAAAGGCAATCAGCCCACGCGAAGCAATCGTACTAGGTGAGTTCAACCCACGCGGCGGCATATCAATCAATGTCGAAGCAACTCACCCGTAGAGTTGACAAATGACATCTATCGTGGTATCTCATTCAACCTTAATCATGGGGGTGTAGCTCAGTTGGTAGAGTACTTGAATGGCATTCAAGGAGTCGGGGGTTCGAATCCCCCTACCTCCACCAAGAACACAAGTCCTGCGAAGGATTCTTCCAGCAAGCTTTTCTTCACATACATCATTCAAAGCGCAACCACAGGCCAATTTTATGTCGGTTCATGCTCAAATATCCTCAAAAGGTTTGATAACCATCAATCAGGCTACTGTAAAGCAACAAGAGGTCGAGGGCCATGGTGGATGCCCTATTATGAAATTTACACATCACGTTCAGAGGCAATGAAGCGTGAATACGAAATCAAAAGAAAAAAAAGCAGTAAGCACATTAAAAGAATAATTTATGATGCATACCCGTTTATTGAACTCTATTAAACTCAGTTGGTAGAGCGATCCGAATTACTCGCCACCTCTAGTCTTCATGAATGCGGCCCACAGATCCGAACGTATATAGAGAGCCAGCGGGACTTCATGGCGGAGACCCCAGTATTCTGACTGATACGCATCTTCCGTCCTGCCGCGCAATGCGTCCTGCATTTCAATGGACGCTACTATGATTGGTGGTTTTACTTCGTCGGGAAGCAGCGATACATCATAACTGTAACCAACATTCTCATACCCCCTCAAGTACCAGGGGAGAGGCCAGGCATCCTGCGGATTTGTGATAACCATTATTCTCATGGCTTTGCCATCATCTGAGACCGCAGCGATATCATCCACCCTCTTGACCAAATTAAGAAAGTCGCAGACTGTATGCGAATATGCATACGGGTTGCGGGCATCAGCACTATATCTGAAATTAGCCATAAAGGTCTGGACCGAGAGCGTAAACGCCATATAGCTCACAATCAGACACCATAATATCTGCAATGGAAGATTACCCAGCATATTGAACATGCCTGCCGCACCAATGCCCGCCAACAATATCCATCCGTGCAGAAACGACATCATACACCAAGGCGTCTTATACGGTATCAGAGAATACACCAACGTCATCAGGAGGGTGTAAAAAAGAAGAAAAGATCTCAAGCCTACATCGACCTTATCAATACAGCGGGCCTTAATGGCGATCATGACCACACCTGCCAGCCCCAGGAGCAGTATCCCAGCCTCGCTCCATTCAAGCCCGCCGGATTTGTGACAAACGAGCATCTGTAGATAATAATAGAAGGGATGTACATGATCTGTGTTTGCTCCTGCCCCCCTCTCAAAATACACAAGATATGTCGCAATTGAATCCCACACTCCAGACGGGTTCGTAAAGAACGACGAGAAGAGGACTGCAGATACGATCATCGATGTGAGCGACATATAAAGAACATGTATTGGCAGTACGATAAATTGCACCCGCTTAAACTTCAGGCCAGTGCGCCAAATGACGGTCAATAGAAATGCTACAAGGATAACCCCGTACGCGATTATACAAGTCTCTTTAGTGGCATGCATAAGCCCGAGAAAGACACCTGCCGCCACAGCCCACGGTGCCGTCTCTCTCCTGAAATATTGCCACCCGCAAGCTATAGCGCCAAAAGTAAAAAAGACAAGGAGCGTTTCCTGTATGTAAAATCGACTGTAATAAACCATGCAGGTTGAAACAGCAGTAAAGAGTGCTGCAACAAGTGTCGCCCCCCAGCCCAACCCTGTCCGAATAAGAAGAATGAGCAAAATCAGACCTACCCCGAAAAGAACAGGTACCATCCTGAATACGGTGATGTTTGTTTCTGAGAAGTCCCTGCCAGCTATCAATGCAGCCAGAGGCATCGAGAGATAATACAATGTAGGACCATGATGCTCCTGAGGGTCGTACTCGTATTCACCCTTCTCCAAAAGGATACCCGCACGCACCATCTGATTGGCCTCATCGTTGTGCAACACCCTCTTCTCAAGCTGCACAGTCCTGAAAGCCAATGCCAAGACCACTAACGCTGCAAACAACACCCAGTTGACGACCTTCTTCATAAACGTATCATAGTTGATTCGGGCAACAAGAAAAATACAAAAACACAAAAAAGGCCGACAACCGCCTTCGGCCGGAGAGATTAGAGATTGGAGAGAAGAGAAGAGAGAAAACCGATATTACTGCCGGTCTTGTAGTCCGTGGTCCGTAGTGTAGTCCACGGAAAATAATCTCCGATTATTTTCCGTATACCTCCACTTCAATATAATGGTTCATCTCGCTGGATGTACTGCCATTGCTATACAAGCGGACATACTGCGCCTTCTCGCCTTTTACAGGAATAGGCCTGCCGAAATTCGTCTCGATCCACTCCTTATCCTTACCAATGCCCAGCCCTATGGAGTTGTCATGGTCGTTGTTAAAGACTGTACGGACGTTCGTAATAAAATCAGAATCATCTGCGACCTGGACGACAACATCCCTGTAAACGCGTGCCTGGCTATGAAAATGCCATAAAACAATAGCGTAGATCGTATAAGCTTCTTCCAGATCGATCTGAACATGCTGCTTCATCGGGCCAAGCTCGACATAGCTGCCGTCCGAGCCCTCCTTGTCACCATCAGTAATAAGCTCCAACTCGCCTATAATCGGCATATTATCACTGCCTGTCACATCTTTATCCATAGCAACGTTCTTGACCCCTTTTGGCACCATCAATGGAGAACGTTTACCTGAATTACCTTTTCTTGCCGACTCCAGATTATCTGTTTTTATAGGCTTTGGCGTCCCGACAAACATTGCCTGAGGCAGTTCCAACTTCAAAGGAACACGGTCCTGCGCCATACATACAGCCGCAGTAGTCATCAGCATTACTATCATCATATATTTCTTCATATTTCTCCTCATCATTAATACAGAAAGTAAATCACTCAATCGATTGGATATACTATAGAATACATCCTTGTATTTCAAGTCTCAGAATGACAAAAAATCTCCTTTTTCATTGAGCAAATGAGCATAAATACCGTCATGAGCAAGACAAAACGCTTCAACAGCTTCAGTACTCATCACCATAAATGCAGTAGAAAGCGCGTCGGCAACCGCACCGGACGGACATATTGCCCATGCTTTCTCATGCCCTGCCGCGTTATCGCCTGTCCTTGGGTCTATTACATGCTCACCCTGGACATCCTTGCCTGATGCACTAAGCGCTTGGTCTCGCAAGCATACAGGTTCGCCGTTAACACCAATCTTCCACTCTTCACCTTCTCCGGACCCAACGCAGAGCACGGTACTCGGCCCCGCCGCTACCAAAAAGTCTTTAAGATCCCAGTCATTGAGAATCTCTGCAGCCAGATCCAATGCATAACCCTTACCGATACCACCAAGGTCGAGAGATAGAGAATGGTTGATGGTGGCTGTCAGATTATCAGGGTCAAGGATAAGATGCTCCAGTCCCTGCCCCTTGGAAATATCAAAAGCCCCTGCTGTCTCCTTATGAACCCACATTGCCGAAAGCAGGCAATCCATAGTCTCGGGGGTAATGAAAACCGATTCACCAGGCTTAAGCACGGCGATTCTCCCGACATCACTGTACTCTATGAACTTGCTGAGTTTCTCTTCAAGATGATCTATCTCACGGAAAACCGCGCCGGACACCTTCCTCGCGTAATCCTCAGCGCATCCATAAATAGCCAGTTCGTATGGCGCATCCATTGCATCGTGATAAAAAGTGTACAGTTCCTCAGTCATAAATAATTTAGATTTGGTCATGTGATGCGGCTCGCAGATTGTAAATTTATTTCTTCCGCTTCACAGTGTAAACAACTGCAGCTATCAGCGTCGCAGCCCCAGCATAACGATGTATCAGGATCAGCGAGTGCTGACAATGCGAAGAAACAATCGGAACCATCGAAGCTAACATAGACATCACAAGAACTATACCGCAAACAACCACCACCCAGAAACATATCTTCTGAGCAAACGAATACTTGTCAGCCTCATCACTACTGGTAAGCTTGCAGGAATCAGACCTCATAACCGACAGCACAGCAAGGCACAAGGCGTACAGAGCGCCAAACACAACATGTGCCAGAAGACCATACCCAGAGATAGTCCGGCCAATACAGGCCGCTGTGCAAAAACCAGTAATCGTGAGTATAATCGCACTAAGACACCCTATCTTCGCTGCTGCTCCATCAATCAATGGAAACTGGAATGTGCTCGCAACCTTCTTCAAGCCTAACAAAGCATAAAGCAGGGCAACCAATGCCGCTATACCAGCCATACCCAGCAGGAACAGTTTCAACAGAGGTCTGACAATGAACGTCAAACCGAAGAGTCGATGATATCCACCAGATATATCCATATAATCACTCATTTTGCCAACGGTAACCTTATCTGTCCTCAGCGCCCCTTGAGGTATCACTGAAGCAAAAAAGAAATCAGAATCAGCACTATGACAATCAGTACATTTATCGGAACCCAGAGCCTGGGATGCCGAACGTACATCATGAGCAATCGGCCAGGTGACAGGCGCCGCATCTTTGTGCTCCTCAGCCTTTAGTCCGCCTTTGCCGTCATCACTAAACATCTTACCACGACTCACATAGACATGACCGTCCCCAAGTCTACCGAGAACTATTGCAACCTGGTTCTCTGTGAAGACCACTTCGTCACCGCCAACTGTATCGACTATCAATTTTTCAGCCTCCGGCGACACAAACGGCATGAACACACCATCTTTGAGCCACCCCCAATTGGAGCCCTTGGATGGGCCAACTTCACTCGGCTCAACAAGCAGCCTCTTTGCGACATCCTTGTCAAAGGTGTTTCTATATGCCTTGTTGCCGAATATTTCCAGCAGATTGACTTTTTTCTCCGCAGATGACTGTGCACGCATAAGCAGCTTTAACTCATAAAGCTTTGGTGTCTTCTTTTTAGAAGGCGTAATCTGCTTCCTATCAACATTATTGAATATTTTCTGACTTGTCCCCTGGACCTCTGCCGTAACGTTCAACTTCGTCGCAAGAACCTTCACTGCAGCCTTGGTGACTGCGGCATCTTTTATAAGAGTATCAGCCTCCTCTTTGGGCACAAGTTCATATTCAACATTAACCAGTCTGTGCAAAATGCCATCAAGTTTCCATGCCGGCTCAGCCCCGGCGGGTGCCGCAGGCTTGAGCGCCTCTATTACTGCCTGCAAATGGTTCTGATCGGCCTCACCAAGCCCGTAAAAAGCATATTCCTCGCTGGCATCATACTCAAGAGTTAGAGACTCTATCCCCTTCTCGATGATATAGCCAAAGACACGTCCTGCCTTCGGCGCCTCACCCTTGTAATCAAGTATATCCAGTCCACCATCAAAGTTGCGGACATAAACCTTGCCGCCGGACACATAAACAGGCTGTCCATAAGTATCGCCATCAGCATTCTTTACGCCGCCCAAAGCCCCCAGAATGTTGGCTGCAACTGACCCTGGGTCAACAATCTCTCCAGCAATATCCATGACATCTTCAGCCTTAAGCGGCGTCAGTTCATCTCCCTCCCGCTTAGCCCAGAATGACGGCCACATAATACGTGATGGTGCAATCTTGCCATCAGAACCTTTCACAAACACAGGTTCGAGAATAACAGGTGCTTCCGTAAACCACTGTGCAATGCCGTGAATTCCAAGTCTGTTGATTTTAGCAGTCCTGACGACCTGCAACTTCCCGTCATCAGAAATCACAGACCCTGAATGACACGTCGTACAGGCAAGCTTCTCCAGATGAACAGGAGGAAGACCCTTATGCTCTGGGTTCGGTGCGCCGTAAGTACCATCTTCATGACATCCCTCGCAGGAATACATTCCAGCGACACCACGATCGATCTTATGGTCTAACCCGTTACGGTGACATTTGACACAGCTCATTCCTGAAGCACTGTGAATATCTCCTGTCACCTCTTTCTTCTCCTTATGCACCTGAGCAACTGAATGACATTGCAGGCAACGAGCATCAGACGGCTTGCCAATATCCAGAAGCGCGCGATGCTTACTATCGAAAAGGCTTTTCTTGTACAATACAGATGGCGGTGCACTGAAGACCATGTCATCAGGATCATATCCATCAGAAGGCACCCAGGAATCAGGCAGCCTTTCAGCAACGCCACTTATTTCGCCAAGCCCTGATGCGGCTGTAGCCGCCCAACGGAAATTCTCGCGAGCCACCTGCTTGACCCATTCGGTCGGATCCTGACATTTGGCGCCATTATGACAGGCCATGCAGTTAATCTCCAGATCACCTGACACCGCCCAGCGCGGATTTGCACCAAGTTCAGGACGCTTGTTTTCGCCAGGCCCACCGCCCGGCATATGACGCCCGAAATTCATAATAAATGACCAGTCTGTGAGACCCAAATCGGAAGGAGACTTCAGACCCGAGGACGAACGAAGCGAGAGAGGTATCTGCGTGCCTGTCTTCTCATCAAGAAGAACCCATGGTTCGCTGGCTCTGCCCTCCAAATCACCCTCTGAACTGAAATGCCAGCCATGTCCGATCTTTTTGTAATCATGACACTCCCCGCAAGTCGTCTTGGCAGAAAACGGCTTAGGCACCTTTTCCACAGGCAGGATCTTTAGATCATTCTCATCCTTCAGCTGAACTTTGTGAACAGGTATTGTCTGACTACCATCCCATGGCACATTCGCCTGAGCTGTTCTGGACGAGATAACAACCCCCAAAAGAAGCAGGAAACTCAGTTTAGTGTATATTGACTTCAAATTCAGTACTCCTTTTCACGCTTTCCGCCTCAGGCGGATTTACGCGTTCGCTCCAACATGTTTCATACCACAAAATCGCTTTTCTTAAACTCGATTTTCTTGTTTGTTCCTATAGCTCTATTCACTGCAAGAACGGCCACCGCTGTCGCATAACCCATCTCTGCCGGGCAATTCAGCGTGCATTGACCGCGAATAGCGTCAAAGAAATTCTCCAGGTGCGGCTGATGCGGAAGTTTTGCCAACTCGATTGGAAGCGGCCACTGGGGCATTCCGGGGCTTTCCCTTGCATCGAGCTTTACATTCTTGGTCTTCACTTTGACCATGCTCTTGCCTTCAGGCTTAAGAAGACCTTCCTGAACCATGACATTCCAGTCCGGAGCATGCTTTTCACGCTCTATGGTGTTACCCCTTTGAGCAACTTCCGAAATGAGTAATGTCCCGTTCACACCCATAAATGCTTCCGAGTTGCCACCGTGACTGCTGGTAGTAAGCGTTTCGTAAAACGCCCTGGACACACCATGCTTTGTCTCGTACTCATATATGCACAGAGCGTTGTCATACCACTCATGATGAGTGTGATAATCAGTCCCGCCCGATGCGATCACCGACTTGGGCGTAGTATGAAAAACCCACTCGAATATATCGATCTGATGAGAGCCCAGATCCACAATAGGCCCGCCACCGTATTTCTTGTACATACGCCAGTTGAGAAACTGTTGCATTGATGCATAGCCGTACTTTGCGAGAATATCAGGCGGAATAACATCCCTGAACGCACATCCAATATCCTGAGCAGCCGAGACCGCCCTGTTCCACTGAGCGTTAGCATGAGTGACCTGGCCCAGTATATTAGACTCATGAACAAGCTTATCAATAGCATGAATATAGCGAGGATTACTTCTGCGCTGGTGCCCGATTTGAAGCAACTTCTTCGTACGCCGTGCGGCCAGAACCATCTGCTTCGCCTTTTCGAGAGAATTCGACATCTCTTTCTCACTGTAAACATGATGCCCCGCCTCCATCGCAGCAATAGAATGCTCTGCATGCAACCAGTCAGGCGTAGCCACTATCACCGCGTCCAAGTCCTTTTCATTCGCAAGCATTTCCTGATAATCAATATACTCGTTTGGCTCGTGTTTATATGTCTTAAGGTAATCAACCGCTACCTTCCTGTTCTTGTCCCATATATCACATACTGCTTTAAACCTGATTCCGGGAATAGATAGGCATGAATTGATCAGAGCCTTCTTGCCCTGCTGACCGACACCTATGATGGCAACATTCAGATCATCGGTCTTCTTTACCGGCGCCGCTACTGTAGCTAAATCTTGCGCTAATGCACGCTGAGCCATGGCAATACCAGCTCCCGCAACACTAACGGACTTTACAAATTCTCTTCTGCTAATCTGCATTATAGTTATCTCCTGTTATAAACTATTGATTATTAACGTCTAATAATTACACAAAAACAAGCAAAATTCTTGTACATTTCACGCATTTAGTTGTAAAAAATTCCATCGAGCAGGCGTTCATACCAGAGCCTAGCCATTCAAGATAGAATTCCATTTCCCATAAGAATCATCGAGAACTTGCTTTAATTCCGGATCAGGCTCTATTGATTCCTGAGGCTCAAGGCTGGAAAACGCCTCTTTTGCGGACTTGTATATTCCTGCGCCTATGCCTGCACCGCGCGCCGCGCCAAGTGCGCCGTCAGTATTGTAGAGCTCCACAACCGCGCCAGTAACCGTAGCAAATGTTTTCTGGAATATCGGACTGATAAACATATTCGCACGTCCAGCACGGGCTGTACCAATCGTCAGCCCCATGTCTTTCATGATGTCCATGCCATATTTAAGCGCAAAGACGATGCCCTCCTGAGCCGCCCTGAACATATGTGCCTGCGTATGGCGATTGAAATCCAACCCATGAACCGAAGCTCCAACATTCTTATTACCAAGCGTCCGTTCCGCACCGTTACCATAAGGAAGAAGCATCAAGCCGTCAGACCCGGCAGCAACTTCCCCTGCCATCCGGTCCATTTCTTTGTAATCAAGACCACCGGCAACATTATGCTTTAGCCAACTGTTAAGGATTCCTGTACCATTGAGACATAAAAGAATGCCGTAACGCGGATTATCTTTTTCATGATTTACATGAACAAATACATTTACGCGTGACTGCGAGTCATTATTGGCCTTGTCAGTAACGCCATACACAACCCCAGACGTTCCTGCGGTGACAGCAACTTCGCCCGGCTCAAGAACATTGAGAGACAGCGCGTTATTAGGCTGATCACCGCCTCTGTAAGTTACGGGCGTCCCTTCTACCAATCCAAGTTCAGCAGCACCTTCAGCCGTCAACTCACCCTGAACCCCAAAAGTCGGCACCGTTCCACAGACCAGATCCTCGGATATCCCGTATTCCTCAAGAAGGAAAGACGCCAGCGCCTCATTCTTAAAATCCCACATGATTCCTTCAGAAAGACCCGACTCAGTCGTAACCGCGTTACCCGTCATTTTCATCGCGATGAAATCGCCAGGGAGCATAACCTTATTGATCTGTTTGTATATGTCCGGCTCGTTCTCCATTACCCATTTAAGCTTCGACGCAGTAAAGTTGCCCGGAAGATTAAGTAGATTCTCAAGACACTTATCGGCACCAATAGATTCAGCAACAGCATCTCCAATTGCGACAGCACGGCTGTCACACCAGATAATCGAAGGCCTGAGCACATTATTATCCTTGTCAACACAGACAAGACCGTGCATCTGATAAGAAACCCCTATCGCCTTAACGTCTTGCGGATCAATTCCTGCGTCAGCCTTGACCTCAGCTATGCCATGCCTGATATAATCCCACCAGTCGCCCGGGTTCTGTTCCGCAAATCCCGGTTCAGGCGCCGCAATAGGTGCTTCCGTTTTAGGATAATTGGTATCCCCAACGCAATTACCAGTGTCAGCATCCATAAAACTGACTTTCACTGATGAGCTACCTATATCTATACCAAGCAACAATGCCATAACTCTCTCCCTTAAGAAGAACCTGCAGTAAGAAACTGCAGGTTCCGTTATTAGTGATTTGTTAATGGTTATTAGTTTAGTGACAACAAAGTCAACTAGAGTTATTGGACACTGAGCACCAATAACTATTAACTAATAACTTTTCACTGCATTCGAAGTATTCTTCGGATGCTCTATTGATCAAAAGCTTCGTCAAATACGCGATCTGAACCAGTGAAGTCGATTGCCTTCACGAAATCACACGCTTCTTCAGCACCATGCTCACGGTCCATCGCTGCATCTTCCCATTCAACAGATAGAGGTCCCTTGTAACCAATTATGTTCAGCGTACGAATAATCTCCTCAAAGTCAACTCCGCCCCTGCCAAGACTGCGGAAATCCCAACCGCGCCCTGGTGTGCCGAAATTAAGATGCGAAGAAAGGATTCCAGTTTCGCCATCAAGTGTTATCGCAGCATCTTTCATATGCACATGATAAATCTTATTCGGGAATGCCTGAAGAAATCTAACCGGATCGACCATCTGCCAATGCAGGTGGCTCGGGTCAAAGTTAAAGCCAAACGCTTTGCGATTATTGACCGCCTCAAGCGCACGCCTGGCCGTCACAATATCAAATGCGATTTCCGTAGGATGAACTTCAAGTGCGAACTTGACCTTGCACTTATCAAACTCATCAAGGATCGGATTCCATAACTTAGCAAAGCGCTTAAAACCGTCATCTACCATCTTGTCGCTTACAGGCGGAAAACTGTAGATCATGTGCCAGATCGGAGAACCCGTAAAACCGTTCACAACTTTTACACCCATATTCCTGGCTGCACGAGCCGTCTGCTTCATAGTCTTGATGGCATACCTGCGTTTCTTCTCAGGATCCCCATGGCACTCCTCAGGCGCAAACATATCTGAACGAGCATCGTCATTCGGATCACAAACCAGCTGACCAGCCAGGTGATGACTGATTGCGTAACACTTTAGCCCATAATCAGCCAGCATTTCATTGCGTGACTTCGCGTACTTCACACTGGAAGAAGCCTTTGCAACGTCCAGATGATCGCCCCAACATGCCAGCTCCAACCCGTCATATCCCCAGTCAGCCGCCTTTTTGCAAAGGTCCTCAAGTGTTAAGTCTGCCCATTGTCCTGTAAATAATGTTACCGGTCTCATATCATTCTCCTTTTTATGTTTGTTTTCGTAGTCTGTAGTCCGTAGTCTTTAGTCCGTCTTACATACTAACCCATTTAGCACCGCGTTTTGATGATTTTACTACAGCTTCGATAAACTGCATACCGCGCAGACCATCATCCACACCAGGAAAATCCTTCATAAGAGGATCTACCTTCTGACGATTAATCTTCGCGCGAACTGTATCCGCAAAATTCAGATAATTATTAGCGAACGCTTCAAGGAATGCTTCAGGATGACCAAATGGAAGACGCGTAGCCCTGCCTGCGGCAGCACTCTTTGCTCCAATATAATCATTACCGCGTTTCCACGTCTGTGTAGGCCCATCTATTACA
>JAUUYL010000124.1 GCA_030590485.1 Lentisphaerota bacterium
ACTTAGAGTTGCCCTCCAATGTTGAAGAGATGGTCATTGGAGCAAAAAAGCCGAGGATGTATCAAGGCAGTAAAATAGATTTGAACGTTGGAGGACGGCCGAGAATACTTGTGTGGGCAGAGGACATAGAGAAAATAGATCAACAAACTGTTTACCAAAATATCGAGTTTTGCTTTGCTTATCTTAATAAATATGGGAATCCACCTAAGTACCTAAAGGACTTGGAGTCGTTTATCTTAGAACTAAAGGGGACGAAACCTGGAAAGTCTCGACCAAGGACGTTTGGTCAGCATCTTTACCAGAATTCGGCGGATTGGGTTCGGATAATTAGGGACAATAGGGCTTCGTTGAATCCCATTGTTCCAATCCTTATTCTATGCGATTCTATCGAGAAGAGACTGCGTGAGAAGGGCATTTTGTAAATAATTGTCCCTACCGCTGTCTGCTTGCCAATGTCATCAGGCAGTATCCAAGTAAGCGAAAAACTTGAGCTTGGAGCAGTAAGCCATAAAACTGATCATCTGCTGAGCCAACCAACGTCGATTTGTCTTCAAGAAATCGACTCACCAAGATCAAGCACTTCCCTTCGAAGATGATCGTCGGGATGTTACCTGCCTCATAGTCTGAAAACTCCTTCACCCGTTCCGCACTGGCCAAGCGAACTTTTTTGCAGCTAAAATGCCGGGCAACTGCCTTGAAGTCGAGCCGCTTGTCCACGGCAATAATGGCAATAGCGAAGCCCTTGTCCGTTTCGAGAATGAGGATATTGATCACCGACTCTACATCAACACAGAAAGCTCAATCCGTCTCATTCGACGTTTTTCCACTGTGCTTGAGTGGAATCCCCGTTCCGGTGACAATCACCAGAGTTCGCTGGACCGGTTTAGGGTACGGCTTGGGGTTCATGGTCGATTTTGCCTTCCACATCTTGTCGAAGTGCGACAAAGTTCCCGCCGGACCTGTCACCTTTCTTTGGCGAAATTTAAATTATCTGCCACGACCCCGCAGGTAAACTCAGACCTACCTTCGATAGCTTGAGGTGATTCTGAAATAACCCAGAAGCTACCTCTCTCTCGATTCTGAAGATCTACTTCTGCATTCTTTTCCTATCTAACATTCTGAAATCACAGATCTTGGAACTGCTCTATCAACAAGATGCGCACCGTGGCATACTGTTTGCGTTATAGAAAAACAGATCGAGTGGCTGGCTGGTCTGAAAAAGACCCCAGGACTGGCAAGCCGGAAATAAACTAAGGGGTCAGAAAGGAGACAGAAGATATGGAAAAGAAACTCTGGAGGAAAACCAAGGTAACGGATTCCGGGTATAAAGAGCCAATCAGCGGAATCCAGGATCTGCTCGGCAATGGTCGTGATCTCAACTTCGCCTGTAGGCTGGCCTTTGAAGAAGGACCCTGGCACCATGCGTACACCAATTCCATTCTTTTACGCGCTCTTCTTAAGGGCTGTCGGGAAATTTCCGCCCGACTAAATGTCCCAATGAAGGCATATCAGGGCGAAGTCGTCGAAGTGCCGATGCACCGCCCGCCGCATCTTCATCACATTTCTGCCAGCGGTGTCTATCCAACAGATCTTCCTATTTCTGTGATTCTCGAACTCGCTGACGGTGACGAGAAACGTGCAGAGGAGATGATCGAAGCTCTCACTGAGGCCCCCCCCCATCATGTGATGGCGAACATCATCATGGTTCACGTCGCTGAAGCCCTCATGGCCTTAGCCAGGGATGCGGCGCACGGTAACCTAAACATGGAGTAAAACGCAATGATGACTCCCAGAGACAAATCGGCTGAGTGGCATGGCATCGCAAGGGCGTATGGGATGATGGCCCAAGAGGTCGGGCATGTGATGGCGGCTACCACCATTTACAATGAAATCCTCGCTCAAGGGCCGGAAATGGCATGGCATGTTCTCAAACAACACGGCCGGACGCTTCCGGTCCTTTCGGCACTGATCGTGGACGGTAAAAGCTCTGAGCAAATTTGCAAACGCATCCATGATCTAACAAACAACCTTGCTCCTATTCTCCACAACAAACAGGTCATTATCTGTGTGGGAGCTGAGGCTGCATGGCTGGATTGTGCAACGATAGCATACCCAGATAAACAGTTTTACATCATGCCTCACGCGCAGGACGCGAATATTGATAGGTTCCTGACCAACTACGCAAGTAATGTCTCTATTTATAAAAACTTTGATCTAACACCTCTGGCTGGAACCGCGAGTGCAATAGTTGTCTTTGCGTTCAACGTTGGTTTCGCAACCTTTCATACGTATCCTATTGCGTGCCGAATTATTGGAAGCGACACGCGACAATCATTTGCAGATATCATCGCTCTGGATCTTCTGGAATGTACAATTCCATATTTTCCTTATGACTTTGTCGAAATTGGTTTTGACGAGGTAACACAAATCGTATCTCGACGACAACAGAATAGGAGGGCACTACAATGGACATCACAGGCATTTGCATAATCGCCATCGTTGTGATTACACTGCTTTTGCAGGCCGTTATGCCATCACGACGCGTCTCAATTGTTGTGATCGGCGCGGTAATGAGTACGTTTGTCAACGTATTTTTCGGTCGGGCGACCATGGAGACTGTCTATCATGGTATTCACTGGAATGTTCTGCTCATTTTGATTGGGCTTGGACTTTTTACCTCAATTCTGGCCCGGAGCAATGTGTTTGGCATTATGGCAGCAAAGGCCACACGCTTAACAGGAGGTATCGGCTGGCTTGTTTTGGTCATCTTCTCGGTCATTATGTTTCTGGTCAGCGCTTTCCTGAACAACATCACTGCAATCTGTTTGATGTTACCCGTTTACCTGGTTATTTTACAGGCGCTTGGCGTAACACAGGCATATCTTGGGCTCTTTATGGCATTGGTTCTTACCGCCACCAATCTGGGCGGAGCTGCGAGCCCCATCGGCGACTTTCCAGCAATCCTTCTCATCAGCGATAAAGACGTCAGCATGACCTGCGGCAAATACGCAACCTCCGCAGGACCTGCCTGCACCCTCATTTTATTACTGATCATTGTTGCATTCCTCATTATTTACCACCGTCTTTGTCGGCTGCATTCTACCACATTGTCACGACGTGTGTCGGTAGCAGTCACACGCGTCCTCTACAGAAATGTCCCCATAAAGTGGTCAATCTTACTTCCAGGCAGCCTCATTTTTGCAGTAATGGTCATTCTGTGGGCTTTTGCTCCTGCACAGTGGCATTTGAGCCCGGATTTAGTTTGCCTTTCTGGGGTATCCGGATTAATCGCCGTTTCCCTTTGTATAGCTAATCCCTCACACCAAGAAAACAACTCCGTCCCGTTTGTCGAGAACATCGTTCGGCGCGAAACAGATATTGAGTCAGTACTATTTCTATCAAGCCTTTTTTTCATGGTTTTTTCTGTCGAGACGACAGGTGTGCTTAAGCTCATGGGTAGACACCTTGCGGGATTGTCAACACAACCGGTTATTTGCATCAGCGCACTCATGGTTACAACCGGCCTCTCGACAGCGCTTTTTAGCGCAGGCCCGGCTATGGGCGCAATGTTGCCTATTGCGAAGCAGGTTGCACCGCTATACCCCG
>JAUUYL010000066.1 GCA_030590485.1 Lentisphaerota bacterium
AGTCTGTCCTTGTTCCATGTCGTGATCCTTTCCTCGTTAGTGATCTTTAGTCGGACCACTGAGGATAGCGTTTTTCGGCATGGAACGCTTTCTCTCTTTTTACGGCATTTAATATTACAATCCTCAGTGTTATTCGTGGTTGAATTATTCTCTTTACACGACGAATCTCTTTTTACACACAATTTCTCACAGTGCTAAAAAACCCGCCTGACTGCACCCCGCCGGCAGGAGAGGATCTCCCAAATCTAAATCTTGTTCCCCTCCTTGGAAAGGTGCCCGAAGGGCGGGGTGGGTTCTGCAACGCACAACCACTCAGGCCGCTTCGCGGGACACTAAAAACAGAACCAACAAGTGTTTTTCGCCTCAGAACACATTCTTTTGCTCTTGCATTAAACGCTTTATACCGTAAGCATACATACATCGGCAGGGAGAAATATAATGGATTTATCAAATCTTAAAGAAATATTCGACAAGAACTGCGAACGCTATATCGACGAGTGGAAAGAACTGCTTAGATTCCAAAGCATAAGCACAGGAGTATCCCATATAGAGGAATGCGTCCAATGCGCACAATGGCTTGCAGACCACCTCCAGGAAATGGGCCTCGAGGCTAAGATTCTGGCGACAGACACAAAACCTATTGTATTTGCAGAGAAAAAAGGTCTACCGGAAAAGCCTGTGATACTTTTTTACGGCCATTATGATGTCCAGCCGGCCGACCCACTTGACAAATGGGACGCGCCGCCCTTTGAGCCGACCCTTAAGGACGGCAGGCTCTATGCGAGAGGCGCGCAGGACAACAAAGGTCAACTGTTCTATGTCATCAAGGCTATCGAAACGTTAATCGAGAATGATGCAATGGACAGCACCATAAAAATAATCATTGAAGGCGAAGAAGAAAGCGGAAGCCAGGCGATCATTGCCGGACTTCCCCACTGGAAGGATCTGTTTAAGGCAGACGTATTACTTGTAAGCGACACAGGAACGGTTCACTCCGGAGCTCCAACAATCATCATGGGTCTTCGCGGTCTAGCTTACCTCACAGTCACCCTCTCGGGCCCTTCCCATGATTTGCATTCCGGCACACATGGTGGAACAGCGCCAAATGTTGCAACAGAAATGGCCCGACTCCTCAGTACTCTTCACAAAGCCGATGGAAGTATAGCCATAGACAACTATTATGACACCGTCACTGCCCCAACCGCGCTTGAAAAAAGCCTTGCAGACACGGTGCACTTTGACTCTGAATATTACAAAGAACAAACAGGTGTGCTCCCAACAGCCGGCGAACCTGAATTCAGCCCTTCCGAGCGTACCGGGTTCCGTCCAAGTATCGATATCAACGGTATGCAATCCGGCTACAACGGCGCAGGAGTAAAGACCATCATACCGGCAAGTGCGACTGCAAAAATTTCCGCACGCCTTGTCCCTGACCAGGATCCCGCACAAACGCTTGAACAAATAATTAAACACCTCAAGCTGCACACACCAGCAGGACTTACACTGGAAATATCCGACGAGGGAAGTTCGGGGCCCGGCTTTCGTCTGGATCCTGAATCAAGGTCAGCCAGGACGGCAAAGGAAGTCCTGAGCGAATTATCAGACAAGGAAACAGCGTTCCTCTGGGAAGGCGCCTCGATTCCTATTATTAATGACCTTTCACGCGTTTCCGGCGCAGAACCATTGCTCGTAGGGTTTGGCTCAGAACACGACAATATCCACGCGCCAAACGAGTCATTTTCAATAGATCAATTCAAACTGGGCTACCTTTACTCAGCCCAAATAATATGCGCTCTCTAAATGAAAAAATCCCCTTTCAAATATCACCACAAAAAATTGCCGAAGCCAAAACCTGACAACATCGACAACGATGCAGTAACAGGCATCGTCGACAACATCATCTACCGCTCTGATGAAACAGGTTATACTGTGTGTTCCGTTAAATTGTCTGAAAATCAAAACACAGTAACTGTCGTAGGAAACTGCCCTGCAATGTGGATTGGCGAAACCCTTACCGCAAACGGAGAATGGATCAGACATAAACAGCACGGATTTCAATTTAATGCCAGCAGCATCAAATGTGTAGCCCCAACTTCCGCAAAAGGAATCGAACGTTATCTTGCAAGCGGTATGATCGAAGGAATAGGGAAAGTCAATGCCGAGCGAATAGTGGAGAAGTTCGGGGTTGACACAATGAGAATTATCGAAAAGGACTCTAAACGCCTCAAGGAAGTGGAGGGCATTGGCACAAAGCGCTGGAAGATGATCAAGGAATCCTGGGATGAACAGAGGGGCATGCGAGACATCATGATATTCCTGCAGGGCCACGGCATAGGCTCAGCACAGTCCGCACGGATTTTCAAACACTATGGAAACGACGCAATAGCCAGAATTCGAAACAACCCATATCAACTCTGCACAGATATATGGGGCATTGGATTCAAAACAGCTGATGAGATTGCGATGAGTGTTGGCATTCCACGCGAGTCAGAGCTTCGCGCTCGCGCAGGGCTAATCCATGTGTTGAACACATTCACAGACGAAGGCCATTGCTTCTGCCTCAAGCCGGAACTGCTTCTCAACACCGAGATAATCTTGAGCATCTCCGTGGAAATCCTCGCTGACGCCTTGAACTACGAATTACGCAAAGGCTCACTGGTAAGCGATAACGACAGAATATTCCTGGCCGCCATTCATGAAGCTGAAGTAAATGTCGCCGATCGATTCGCCAGGCTACAGCGCTCGTCAGTCTTACACGACCCTATTGACAGTGAGAAAGCCATTCCCTGGGCGGCTAAAAAGGCCGGGTTCGACTTCGCACCCATGCAGAAAAATGCACTCAAATCAGCGATCTCCGAAAAAATATCCATTATCACAGGCGGCCCTGGTGTTGGAAAAACAACAATAATCAGAGCACTTGTAGACGTTTTCGAGGCGAGAAAACTTAACGTCCACCTCGCCGCCCCTACTGGACGCGCGGCGAAGAAGATGACAGAAGCAACCGAGCATGAAGCTTTGACAATACACCGCCTCCTGAAATTCCTGCCCGCCATTGGAAGATTTGAACACAACGCCTCAAACCCACTTGATGGCGATGTCTTCATTCTTGACGAAGTATCCATGATTGACGTGATGCTGATGAACAGTTTCCTCTCAGCATTGCCCAACAAAGCCATACTGATTCTCGTTGGCGACATAGACCAACTACCCAGCGTGGGACCCGGCAATGTTCTCAGCGACATTATTCATTCAAAAACACTACCCTGCACAAGACTTGATACTATTTACCGACAGGGTGACAGAAGCGGCATCGTTACTAACGCCCACCGCATTAATCAAGGCGAGGCAATAATCGAGCCATCCATAGACGCCACCCCCCTCAGCCCGGATAATCTGTCGGATTTCTATTTCATCGCCCAGGACAACCCCGACCTGATCATGCAAACCGTAGCCGAACTCTTGACAAACCGGATCCCCTCACGCTTTGGCTTCAACCCCCTTGCCGACATCCAGGTATTAACGCCAATGCGCAAAAGCCAATTAGGAACAGAGAACCTGAACGCATTTCTCCAGGAAAAACTGAACCCCAAGGGCATTGAGATTGAACGGTTCGGAAAAAAATACAGGACCGGCGACCGGGTAATGCAGATTCGCAACAACTATGACAAAGACATCTTCAACGGTGACATAGGCATCATCATCGGTGTTAACACCGATGACACAACCCTGACAGTTCAGTTTGACACCAAAACCGTCCTGTTTGAACCTTCAGAATTAGATGAACTCATACATGCGTTTGCATGCACAATTCACAAGTCACAAGGAAGCGAATATCCGGCTGTAGTGATTCTTCTTACTACACAACATTTCAAACTCTTACAGCGAAACTTACTTTACACCGCCATAACACGAGGTAGAAAACTTGTTTGCCTTGTAGGGTCAAGAAAAGCTGTAAACATTGCCATAAAAAACAACAAGACAAAGCTCAGGCAAACAGCTCTAATGGAACGGCTCAGGACCGCTTTAGCTGGCAACAGGTAACTCCAGCTTCAGCAAACAGGGTGCTTGTCTGTTCATCAAAATGATACTCCTCGTCATAAACAACGTTAGTTATGCCTGCGTTGATAATCATCCTGGCACAAGTAAGACAAGGACTTAGAGTGACATATATACTGGTACCGTTCAGCGCAATACCATGAGACGCAGATTGTGCTATTGCATTCTCTTCCGCATGCGAGCAGATACATTCACTGAGACCCTCTCCTGATGCGACATCCCCCGAACACCGCTCGCACCCGCCCTCAAAGCAGTTCGTAACACCGCGCGGCGTCCCATTGTATCCCGTTGAAATGATCCTCTGATCCTTGACAACGACCGCCGCCACCTGGCGTCTCAGACAATTACCCCGAGTCTTCACGACGTGCGCGATATCCATGAAATACTCGTCCCAATCAGGCCTGTCCATTGCGAATCCTCACGCTTGATTCTTTCGTCATTTAGCCGGGGCCTTGCGGCCAAGATGTCTCAAGACTTCCTGCAAATCTTCCCAAACCTTCTTTTTTGCTCCAGGAGGATTACGCAAGAGGTAGGAAGGATGAAAAGTAGGCATCAATTTGATGCCCTCAAATTCCGTCCAGTTCCCTCGCAGTTCCGAGATCTTCAGATCACTCTCCACAAGACCATGAACCGCAGTAGATCCCAACGCAACAATCACCTTCGGCTTAAGCAACGCAATTTGTCTTTTCAGGTAGGAAATACACACAGACATTTCATCTGGTGAGGGCTTGCGATTCTCAGGCGGACGGCACTTCAGTATATTTGCTATAAACACTTCATCACGCGTGAAGCCCATTGCTTCAATCATTTTCGCAAGCAATTGCCCTGCCCTGCCCACAAATGCAAGGCCCTGCGCATCCTCATCGGCACCCGGAGCTTCGCCAATAAACAATATTTCGGGAGACGGATTACCCTGCCCCGGCACTGTATTCTTCCGTGTTTCGCTCAGCGAACACTTTGTGCATTTAGATATCTCTTCAACTACAGTCTTCATGTTCTCGTCATTCACAGGTACCCTCCCCATTGCATCAAGAGTCGACCTCTCTACTTCAAGGACAGATGTTCCCTCTTCCTTGATGTATTTCAGGTACGTCTCAACATCATCAATAATATCATCAAAACTCATACGTCTGTCGCCTTGGCATCCTTTCTAGCCTTATGGACCTCCACACTGCGGACAAACAACGGTCCCAGCGTAGCATAGGCGGTTCCAAGAAGAAGTGTCACAACTGCAGCCTTGAGCGCAATACCCTTTACCGGGACAAACAGTAACGTGACAAGCACAATGCAGGGAAGGAACAGTGCAAACTTCTTTGTCGGCTTCGGATAGCGAAAATTCGTCACCTGCAGAACAGCAAAAGTTACAACACCTGTCAGAAAAAGAACTGCTACCGGGCCATGATTAAGAGAGAATATATTTAAAGGCGGCGTCTGGCTGATAAAGACGAGTAGTGCTACCCAACCAGCGTTTGCAGTTATCGGCAATCCTGCATAGCCACCCTGCCCCCTTAATGGGTCATGCGCCTTAAATCTCGCGAGTCTAATCATGCCTGACAAAGCAACTGTTGCGGGAAGAATCACTCGCCACACCTGCGTGCCCTGCAAAGTGACAGCATAGATCAATATTGCCGGGGCTATTCCAAAAGCCATTAAATCAACATACGAGTCCAACTCTGCACCAAAGTCGCTGGAACCCTTCAGCCAGCGGGCGAGATTCCCGTCAATACCATCGAGAATCATTGACAACATAATCAGCTGCGCAGCTCGCAGATACAAATCAGGCCGCTCAAGTTTCATGCCTTCAATAGTAAGCAATATACTCAGAAAGCCTGCCAACATAGCCAGGATCGTAACAAACGAAGGAACAATCTGCCTCCACTTCATCATTGAGCATCCTCCTTATTAAATACAGCGATTATTGTTTCACCCGCTCGAACCACATCGCCTACTTTCGCGTTCACTTTAATACTATCTACGGGGAAATACAGATCCAGTCTTGATCCGAATTTCATCATTCCTATCTTATCCCCGGACTTCAACGGCACCTCGTTATCATGATCAGGCCAATAAACGACTCGGCGACACACAGGCCCCACGATTTGCTTAAGCAAACAGCTTGTTTCCTCGCCAGTGATCAGAATTGCATTATGCTGATTGAACTCAGAGGATTTCTCATCGAATGTAAAAAACCTCTTCCCAGGGAAATACCCCAAAAACTTTGACTTCCCGGATATAGGAGATCTATTCACATGCACATCAAACAGACTGAGAAAAATGCTTATTCTTACTGTATCGGTCTTCAGATATTCACCCTCGTGCACATTAACAATCATGGCTATTTTACCATCTGCAGGAGCTATTACAGCATTACTGTCCAAAGGAGTAACCCTGTCAGGATCACGGAAAAAATACATCATATAGCCTGCAACAACCAACCCTGCACAGGAAGATATTACAGAAACCTTGATACAGTTCACACCACAGACCCTGAGAACCAAAGCCAGCACAAGACCGAACACAACAGTCGCAGCTAAAAACGGAAGTACTTCTCCTCTAAAATGCATCATCAAAACTCCTTATCTGAAAAGCCGATACTAATGGTATTTATCCAAGAAAACAAGCAAAAGCATCCATTCCTGCATTGCTTTCCGGCGCCAACATCCCTGTATTATACGCTTATGACAAATTCCGAACAGCCAATACGCATATGAAAATAAAACCAACAGAAATATATCGACTATATACCCAGGCTCCACAAGACCGCACTGGAGACTATTCATAGACTCTTGAATTGCGACACTACGGATGAAATAGAAGAACTCAAGAAAGAGTTGGCCGACTACCGAAAAACGGCAACAACCAATGATCCGATGGCCGACAAGAATTGATCTTCAAATGGTGGGCGATACAGGACTTGAACCTGTGACTTCCACGATGTCAACGTGACACTCTAGCCAACTGAGTTAATCGCCCATAAGAAGAATTTGAAATATATATGATGACGTTTTCGATGTCAAGACTTGCCCGCCAAATCTCGCATGCATCTCGCATGCAGATCATTCTGCGCTATCGGATTCTTGTGCAGGCAATTCAAGCAGTTCAAGTTTCTTCAGGCGAGAGCGAATTGCGCCCGGCTTTCGCCCGAAATCAGCGGCCAGATCTTTGATTCTTGTGGATACGGCGTCCGAAGACCCAGATTGTTGCATCCATGATTGACGTAGACGTTCGTCTTCCTCATCTGACCATTTCTCGTACGCTCTGACGTTTTCTTTGCGGGCCTCCTCAACGTATATAGGGACAACGCCTTTTTTAGATGTCGAGGTGCCGTCAACAGGAGCTAGACTCGACAGTTCTGCCTGTCCGCCAGATTGCGTAGCTTTCGGTGTGGCTACGGGGACTTCCGGCTGAACATCTGGATGCAACTCTCTGAATGTCGCAATAGCAGCCATGAACCGTTGACCATAGCGTGCGTATCGCTTCTCACCCACACCCGTGAGGTCAAGCATCTCTGCCTCTGCGGATGGAAAGAAACGAGCCATCTCGTGGAGAGTACGGTCAGTGAAAATGACGTACGGCGGGACGCCTTGCTCTGACGCCAATTCTTTTCGGAGATTCCGAAGTTCCTCGAACAATTCTTCGTTATAGGAACCCGCGACGGCACTGGTTGACCTCGACCGAGAACCTGCTTTGCCGCGACTGCGAGTTCTTGGAGGAGTCTTCTTGGTCTTTAATACCTGGACTTCCTTGCCGTCGAACAATACTTCTCTGGATTTCGGCTGTAACTGAAGAATAGGATACTCGCCCGTTGTCTGAAGAATGAAGCCCTGCGCCAGCAGATTGTCGATTAACAGTCGCCAGTGCCGCTTGTCACGGTCCTTGCCTGCCCCGTACGTCTTGATGGTGTCATGTCCCAGTTGACGGATGCGATCCGAGTCTTCGCCGGTGACGACGGCAATGATATAGTTGATACCGAAACGCTCACCCGTCCGCGCGATGGCCGACATGAGTATCTGGGCATCCTCAGTAGCATCGACACTCTTGACGTCGCCTTCACAAATATCACAACACGGAAAATTCGTCTCCGCTTCAGGTTTCAGGTTTCCGCCCTCATCCCTCACCGGCGGATAGTCCTCTCCAAAATAGTTCAGGAGTTGTTTCCGCCTGCACGCGTGGACGGTGGCGTAATGCACCATGTCGTTCAAGCATTTGATCGCGTGTTTTTTCTCGTCCTCGTCCTGCGTTTGATCGATGAAGAAGCGGATTTTAGGGATATCACCATAGCCGAATAGAAATAGGCAATGAGCTGGCTCACCGTCACGACCCGATCGGCCAGTCTCCTGATAATAGCTTTCCATGTTTTTTGGCAAATCTCCATGGAGGACGTAGCGGACATTGGATTTGTCGATACCCATACCAAAGGCAATGGTTGCAACGATCACATCGATCTCGTCCTTATTGAAGGCATCCTGGTTCTTGACGCGCGTGGCGTCAGGAAGTCCTGCGTGATACGGCAGTGCTTTTATACCGTGCTTCGCCAGCATATTGGCAGTTTGTTCAACACTCTTGCGTGTAGTCCGGTAGATAATGCCCGCCTCACCGACATGGTCGCGAACAAACTTCAGAATCTGGTCACTCGGCTTCTGCTTGGGAATCACCTTGTAGAACAGATTAGGCCGATTGAATGACGCCCGCACAACGTGCGGCCTGCGTAGTTCCAGTTTGGCAACGATGTCCTCCTGAACCCGATGTGTGGCCGTAGCAGTAAATGCTGCTACAGGAACATCCGGAAATTCCTGCACGATTGTAGGTAGATTCATGTAGTCCGGTCGAAAATCGTGCCCCCACTCCGAAATGCAATGCGCCTCATCAATAGCGACAAAAGAGAGATTGATATGTCTCAGCGTGTCAATGAACTCCGGCATAGCAAAGCGTTCTGGAGAAACGTATATCAGATCCAGTTCCCCTGCCGCAAGCTGTGCTTCGACTTCGCGTTTCATGGATACCAAAAGAGAGCTATTCAGAAACGATGCCCGTAATCCAGTCTCGATTGCCGCATCAACCTGATCTTTCATCAGCGAAATCAACGGACTGATGACAATGCATGTTCCATCCATAACATGAGCTGGAAGCTGATAGCACAGCGACTTGCCGCCCCCTGTCGGCATCACGACGAAGGCGTCCTGCTTGGCAAGAATAGCTTGAACAATCTCTTCCTGATCAGAAAGGAAAGAGTGAAAACCGAAGACATCTTTGAGAACATGTGTGATAGAGTCTCCTGTCTGCTCTTGAATGTTCGTTCTCACTGTCTCTTGAGCCACTGTTCGTTCCCTTTCTGGTTTCATTAACTATAATCAACAATACGTGTCATGTGGTGCATCCCGATGAATTTCGGGGCAATGATAATAGGCCTTCCCCTCTTCATCCACTCTGGCTGTTCACATATTATCCCCCCTTATTCAGGAGCATAATAGCTCATTTCAAAAGATTTGTCTATCAGGGCGCACCCTGATTTTTCTTGTAGGGAAAACCCTGATTAGCTTGTAAGGGTTTCCATTACAATAAATTGTCCCGATTCGAGTCATGGCACATTTGGTGCGTTTGCGGGCCAGCAAAGCGGGTTATCCGGGTCATGTGGCTGTACCCTCCCTCGGGCTGCCCATGGATTCAAGCTACTCACGTCCCTTTGCAGTCAGCCACCTTTCCGTCGTTGCCTTTCTCTAGTATTTTAGTTATTTTCATAACTGAGTTTATATACAGGGGACTTCAACCCCATTAGTTCACTAAAAAGGAGACATACATGAAAACAAGAAGAACCCGACTAGTTATTTCCGTCATGGTAATCGCTCTTACCTGCCTGAGCGTCATTAAACTGAGAGCAGATGACAGACCCAATATTGTGGTCGTCTTGTGTGATGATCTGGGGTATGGCGACCTGGAGTGTTACGGCCATCCTTATATCAAGACGCCGAACCTCAATAGACTGGCAACGGAAGGGATACGCTTCACGGACTTTTACTCCACCGCCCCCGTCTGCTCTCCCTCACGAGTTGGACTCCTGACAGGAAGGAGCCCAAACCGCGCCGGCGTCTACGAATGGATTCCCGACAACAAATACATTCATATGCGTTCCTCTGAAGTTACGATACCGCAACTATTGCAAAAAGTCGGCTATGCTACCTGTATGTCTGGCAAATGGCACTGCAATGGCAAATTCAACTCGCCACAACAACCACAGCCAGACGATGCCGGATTTGATCACTGGTTCGGCACCCATAACAATGCAAGTCCCTCGCACGAAAACCCCAGAAACTTCGTACGCAATGGAAAGAATGTAGGCCCTCTGAAAGGATTCAGCTGCCAGCTTGTAATGGACGAAGCGCTCACCTGGCTCAAAGGACAACAGGAAAAGGATCCTAAACAACCGTTCTTCATATATGTAGCTTTCCACGAGCCGCACGAACCAGTTGCCTCTCCCGAGGACATGGTAGACAGCTACAAGCCTGTGGCGAAGAACATTCATGAAGCTCAATATTTCGCCAACGTAGCAAACCTGGACAAAGCCGTAGGCAAGCTCATGACCGCCCTTAAATCCATGGATATCGACAAGAACACTCTCGTTGTATTCACTTCGGATAACGGCCCCGAAACCTTGAATCGTTACAGTAAAGCTGGGCGGTCATACGGCACCGCACAACCACTGCGCGGCATGAAACTCTGGACCACCGATGCCGGATTTAGAGTTGTAGGAATCATGCGCTGGCCAGCAAAGATAAAGGCAGGACAGACGGTAAACCACCCTGTGTCAGCTCTGGACTTCCTTCCCACTTTCTGTGAACTGGCAAAAACGAAGCCACCATCTGACTTGGTACTGGACGGGACAAGCTTCCTTCCCGCTCTTAAAAATAGACCCATAAAACGCAAAAAACCGTTGGTATGGGTCTACTATGCCGCTCTCAATGAACGCAGAGCCGCCATGCGTGACGGCGATTGGAAAGTACTGGCTAAATTGAACCTCAATAAACTCAAGAGTGTTAACAATCACAATGCGGCACGAGTCAAGGCCGCAACACTGTCAGACTTCCAGATCTTCAAAATTACTGATGACATTGGCGAGAGCCAAGATCTCTCCGCGTCGCACCCCGAGAAGCTGTCCGAACTGAAGCAACGGCTTACAGTACATTATCAGGAGCTGGTTAACGACTCACACGTATGGAGTATAAAGAAATGAGCGAATCGGATGGCCGGAGACTGACCCAATAGGCCGGCCCCGGCTTCCACACCACCAACCATGCGGGTCCGCACTTGGCGGTTCCGGCAGTCACCCTGAGCCAACGGGCGCGGGATAGTGAAGACCAACCCATTGTTGCCTCATATTCGGCACACCTTGATCCCGTAACCATTGTTTTGTCAGAGCACGCTGGACGATACTATTTCCAGCCATCCGCCAGAAAAAAAATGGAGGAAAAATGGGGACAGAGGTAAATAATTCCATTTTTTCGCGAACCTGGAGTGTTCTATTTCCTTTATGTATATAGGGGGCATTCTTCATGCCCTATATAATGGAGATAATCATGAGATACGCCAGAATAAAACCTGATCAAACAGTAAGAAGCTTTCAATTAAATTGTTCGGCAGGAGAAGAAATATGTTGACTTCTTTCGCGCTCATACGTACAGTGTACATATGAGTGATATTCGATTCGAGTGGGATGATCGGAAGAACCGGGCGAACAAGCGTAAACACAAAGTGTCCTTCGAGGACGCCCAAACGGTTTTTCTTGATGAAAATGCTATTCGCTTCTTCGACCCTGATCATTCCGATGAAGAGGATCGCTTTTTGATGGTAGGGATGAGCTTCACTCTTCGCGTGCTCATCGTGAGTCACTGTTACAAAGAAAGTGATTCGGTAATCCGAATCATATCTGCCCGAAAAGCAGACAAACATGAACAATCAGATTACTGGAGGTAAATCATGAGACAACATTATGATTTCGGGACGATGAAGGGAAAGAAGAATCCCTATATCAAGCAGCTGAAGCAACCGGTCACCATGCGGCTGGACAAGGCCACTGTTGGCTACTTTAAATCGCTGGCAACAGAGCTCGGCATGCCCTACCAAAGCTTAATCAATCTTTACCTACGGGATTGTGCCTTGCATCACAAGAAACTGGCACTTAAATGGGCTTCTTGAGAATGCCGGGCATGCCGAACAGATCAATTCAGGAGAAAGAGCCAAAGAAGTAACAGTTTAGCTGATTCCGAATCTATCGAAGGGGAATCTTTCCTCCTGATTACCAACCATCTCAAACCATACAAAGTAATTAACAAAGAAATAACCATAGGAAGGCTCTGAAAGGCTCTGGGGTCAGACCTCGAATCTCGAATATTATGCTCCTGATATCTTTTTTTTGACACTTGCAACTTGCTTCCTCAGCGTCTTGTCTTTCTTCATAACAGCACGTAATCTCTTTAACATATAAGGGACAGACCATTAGTAAAAGAATGCCAAGTATTGCCATTCTTCGCAACTGTGTTTTGCGTGAATCATTGATAATTCGCTTAGTTTAGCGGGTGAGTAGCGAGTTGACCCGATTCTACACTGAATCCAGGCGCAGGTCCCGTATCGTACAGAGGTCGCCCCACCCGCCCCCTTTCATCTTCCGTGCGCCCGACTTGCGCTTTGGCCCGAACTGATCTCTGTACTTCTCGAAAATACCATCAACATAATCACTGCTGCCTATAGCCACACCGTCAGAAAAATATCTGACCTTGCATCTTAAGAGTTCGGTCACCGGCAGATCGCCATCTTCTTTGAGCACCTGGTCTACCTTCTCGGGCGCAAAGCCTACTCTCAGCGCTTTGCCATCTTCGCCGACCCCTCTAGCTTCACCGGCTATATATAACTGCTTGCGATACAACCTGCTTATCTCCCGCCAATTGCCAGCCACTCCCTCACTCTTTATTATACGCAACAATCCTGCTCTGGCTTTATTCTTGCCGGCAACCGCTTCGCCATAGCCACAGTATCTGAAGTCCTTTGGATCTTTCACTACACCTGCTCTAACAGCATTCAGATCAATATAGGCCGCCATTGCCAGCAATGTATGCTGTGAACCCTGCACCATTACACTTTTAAATCGCTCCTCCCACAATGTGCCCCTCCGGCCATGGCGCTTATTATATGACTGAGTATACTTCTGCTTGTACGTCTTCATAAACTCAGAGATATCGAACATCCGATACGTGTATCGCGTGCCTTCAATGCGCCAAACTCGTCATTCCGATGTTCTTAGATCGTCAGATTTTAGCCAAAATGACGCTTCTAAACTCGCTGGACACCTACACCGTCTCCAGGTCAAACTAAAGGCTCCCCGCAAGAGACGCTAAAAGGGTGCAGGACACGAAAGTTACCTTTAAGCAGCATTTCGTTGCTCCCAGTATTCTTCGAAGAGTCCTCCGAGAACGGCACATCGAGTTGAAAGAACATTTTGAGCGCCGTCTACATGCCAAAACA
>JAUUYL010000107.1 GCA_030590485.1 Lentisphaerota bacterium
AAAGGAAACTGCTCGTGGGTAAGATCGAACATATTGCACCCAATGTAATCAGCGGGGCCAGACCGGACAACCTGAAGAAATTCGCAGATCTCGAGGATCTCGGAATAAAGAAATTCCTTTATATGGGGCAAGCAAATTCTCCAGAAGCCATTCGAGACAAGGAACTTACGACTGTAGCTGAGATTGCCTGGCAAATAGAGGAAGCATCCAGAGAGAATATAGGCGCCTTGCTCGGCAAGGAAGGACCGTGGTATATCTACGGTCCAGGAACTTCAGAGATCATGAAAGGCCTGAAAAAGGACTTGGGGCCAGCCTATAAGGAACCAGCGGATCACGTAAAAAGATACAAATACGAGCAGGCGGGACTTCCGGAACTCCCGCCCTTTCAGGTCACACTCCAGAAGATCAAGGCCAGTAAGGGTCCAGAATCACTTAATCCTATAACAATAGGCCTCGATTTCTTCATGGAATCCACCCCCGACATGAAAACACTCATCCTCTTCTCTCCGTTCGCCCTGCTTTATACTTATGTATGTGCAAGTTATGCCGGCTGGCTCAGGATGAAACGGAAAGTCAGGGTAGGCTACACTAGAAAGGTCTTTCATTTTCTTATTTTCACCATGGCGTGCCTGGTCCAGGCAAAGGGTGGTGTCCAGGCTACGTCCCTGTACGGTGCAATAGTCTGTAGTTGTGTTATGTATGCAATCTTAAGGGGTGATGGATTTGCTTTCTACGAGGCCATGGCCAGACCGACAGACGCGCCACACCGTTCTCTGTATATCTTTATTCCGATGGTGACAACCGCATTGGGTGGAGTTATAGCCAATATATTTTTCCAACCTGTGGCAATGATCGGATACCTGGTCGGCGGCTGGGGCGATGCGATAGGCGAGCCCGCTGGTACAAAATGGGGGAAACACAAATATAAAGTCCATTCTCTGATGGGCGTTCCAGCCACCAGAAGCATTGAAGGGTCAGCCGCTGTAATGGCTGCAAGCTTTATCGCGGCCCTCATTGGGCTTTTAATACTGGGTGCCCCCATGGGACTCGCAGTGTCGACAGCCCTGATATGCGCCATAGCCGCATGTCTTACCGAAGCATTAAGTACTCACGGAACGGATAATATCACTGTACAAATTGTTGCCTGCGCAGTATTGTATTGGCTCCTGAAGGGTGTTTTATAAAAGGACGTGTGTTTTAGTTGCTGAGATATCTGACAATTTATTCCTCCTTGGGTTTCATGGCCGTCCTGGCATTAATGATGCTATTTATCATCATATACACTTGGCGTGTAAGAAAAAAAGCAGATCGCCTGGAAACAGATCTTAAAGAGTATGCTGACGAGTTGCACACCCTCTTTGAGAATAGCGACGAATCTATTTCTGAAGATTTCTTCACGCATATAGAATCTTCAATAAAGATTAGAAGATATCTTCTGCATGAATATATCCAGGAACACTGCATGACAAAAACATATCCTCACAAAAAGAGGATTGTAGAATATGCAGCAGCAATCGGCCTTACTGACCAACTAAGAAAACGTTCGCAGCATGGTGAGCAGTGGGCCAGAGCCGACGCACTGAGAATACTGGCGGAAGTCGGAACCGAAGAGGACATAAAACTTTTCAGACACACTCTTGATCACAGTCATTTCAAGCCGGAGCTTATCGCTGCAGTTGTTGGCCTCGCCAAAGACGATGTTACAGATCAGCTGAAAACAGCCATAACCAAGATTTACGATGATAAGAACCCGAATCGTGACGAAATCCTGGCTATTCTGGCTTATTATTCAGAAGGCGCTGTCGATCACTGCCTCGAAATGATCAATATCGAGGAAACACCGCTTATTCTAAAGGCAACGCTTATAGATTTTGTAGGAGTGAAGAAGGCCAAGGCATCTGCGCCCATCCTTGAGGAACTGCTCGCTCGGACCGATAACGGCGAACTGGACCTTCACCTTATAGAGGCGCTTGAAAAAGTTGGTACCGAAAAATCATGCGCGGTCATCCTACCGTTCTTGAACGCGCCTGATTTTAGAGTCAGACTGAAAGCCGTCAATGCCCTTGAAAGGCTTTCGAAAGACAAGTATCTGAATGAGGCAGAGGCATTGCTTGCGGATAAGAACCTTTTTGTACGCCGCAATGCGGCTGAAGCAATATCCAGGATGGGACACAGCGGCATGGAAAAACTTAAAGCACTTATGTCCTCTGAAAATAAAGACATATCAATCATCACAAAAATGGTGGTTGCTGAAAAACAATTCAACAAGATAAGGTGGCGCTTTCGCTATGGAGACACAATCCCCTGAGCTTATGCATTATGTAAATGGACTATTCTTTTGGTATTTTGTAGCACTAAATACCATATACCTCATTCTGCTCGCAATTGCGTCCAAGGAAATATGGGCCTACAAGAACCTCGGCAATATCGAGGCCGGCCTGAAACTTCCTGACGAATTTTCTAAGCCTTTTTCTGTCCTTGTTCCTGCCTTCAACGAGGAAGTACATATCGTTGAATCAGTAAAAGCGTTGCTGGTGCTGGATTATCCAGAGCACGAAGTCGTAGTCTGTAACGATGGCTCCGAAGACAATACGCTACAGTCTCTGATTGATAATTTTAACCTCAAGAAAGTCGATGTCACCTGTCCTAAACCTGAATATGACGAGTTTATTCGGGCAGTCTATTTCTCTGAGAGCGAACATCGGCTGATGGTAATAGACAAGGTAAACACCGGTAAAGCTCATTCGCTGAATGTAGGCCACGAATTTTCACGTTACCCGTATATTTGCTCGGTCGACGCGGATTCGATCCTGGCTCCCGACAGCATGCAGAGAATGATGCAGGATTTCGTAGCTGCACCGGGCACCGCCGCCCGCGGCGGCGTTGTCAGGCTTTCTAATGGCAGCGTTATCGAGAACTCCCGCCTGAAAGAGCTCCGGGTGCCAGAACGGATGCTGGAGAAGATTCAGGTAGTAGAATATTACAGGGCCTTTCTTTTTGGGCGTATGGGACTCCATAAACTTAATGCGCTATTGATCATATCCGGAGCGTTCGGCGTCTTTAGACGCGATATTATAGAAGCTGTGGACGGATGGATGCCGGGTGCAGTAGGCGAAGATATGGAACTCGTAGTCAAGATCCAGAAATACATAAAAGACCATAAACTTAATCTGAGAGTTGGCTACTCCCCCTACCCCGTATGCTGGACCGAAGCGCCCGCAACGCTTAAACAGCTCGGTATACAGAGGGATAGATGGCAGCGAGCGCTGTCACAATGCATGATGAAATACAAAAGCCTTTTCTTTAACCCTAAGTATGGCGCAGTAGGAATGATAGGCTATCCGTTCTTTTTCATATTCGAGTTTCTAGGCGCCCCGCTGGAATTTATCGGCTATCCGATGGTTATCATTCTCTATATAACAGGCAATATAGAGCTTCCGTTTTTCCTGATGTTCATAGCTGTCGCCAGCCTTTGGGGTATGTGTATATCATCACTCTCGCTGATGCTGGCCGAGACGTCGTTCAAACGTTATAATTTCAAGGGCTCCGCAAATTCCCTTTTCTTTGCCGCTTTTTGCGAGAATTTCGGTTATCGGCATATCCACGCCTTCTGGCGCGTAAGAGGGATGTTTAAATATTTCATACAGGGCGACACCAAATGGGGATCTGTCGAGAGAATAGGCTATAATGCCAAGCAGGAGGATGAGGAATAGTGAGAAGATCTGTTCTACTGATATGTTGTCTGGTCATCGCGAATATTGCTTTTGTAGAGGCAAAACCCTACACAAAGTATTCCAGTCAGATGCTGGCAGCCGGCAAACTGCGTAAGGCAGGTAAATTTGAGCGGGCTGACGAGATATATAGCGAGATTCTGAAGAAAAACCACAGAAATGTTGACGTTCTACTCGGTCGCGGATTCACCAGATTGCGCATGTCCGGCCGCGTCGAAGATGCCTTGAAAGACTTCCAGAAAGTTTCCGTTCTCTCACCCGGCTATACCGACGCACACGTAGGCACCGCTACCTGCCTGAAACGGCTAGGTAGGAAAGACGAAGCGAACCAGGAACTCGAACGTGCCAAACAGTACTGCGAAGGCAACCTCAAAAAGCTAAAATATCTTGCCGACAGTGCATGGAGTTTCGGGCACTGGGACTATGCCCGCGCTCTGAACCCGGCATATAAGGCTCAGATGACCGTAACGGAGAAACAGCAGGAGCAATACAGAGAACTGCTGGACATGGCTCAGCAGCTGAGGCGCGAGGGACATACTGACGAAGCAGAGGATATCTATTCAGAATTGCTTAAGCGTAATCCCAATGATGTCGATGCATTAATCGGTGTGGCGTTCTGTAAACTCAGAGACAAAGAACGGCTGGAAGAGGCTCTTGCTGATTTTCTTGATGTCATTAAACGTTCCCCCGAATACATAGACGCCTATATAGGTGCTGCTATCTGCTATAAACGCAACCATAAACGCGAGAAGCTCGTGGACATTCTTGACCAATGCCGAATAGTCTGCGAGGGCAACGAAAAAAGAATGCGCTATCTCGCTTCGACAGCATGGCGCGAAGGATACTTTCCGCTCGCAAGGGATATCGATGACGGCTATCCGCCGGCAGAAGAAAGAGTGTTGATCGACGAACCCACCAAACTGAGGGTCGCCTTTGGGCACTGCTGGGTTGTAGACCGTGATGACTGGGACGAAGCAAGAATCACGCTCTCGCGCCGTATTCGTCCGGATCTTTCAGTGCATGGCGAATATGACCACTGGTGGCGCTACGGTGACAACGACTTCAATCTGGGCGGCGGGATAGCCTATCGCC
>JAUUYL010000051.1 GCA_030590485.1 Lentisphaerota bacterium
AGATCCGCCCCCGGACGCTACGCTCCCGGTGACGCTTCAGTAGGCCCCATGAATATGGGGGGAGAAATAAAGAAAGAAAAAGACAAAAATAAGCACCAACGGTGTCTACCCAAACCGGACAACCTCAACTCTTACTGCTGTGGTCATGATGCATTCTCCTGCCTTTATACTGTTGCAATAGTACTACACTTTGTTGCATAATGCAACGCTTTAAGATTAATGCTGAAGTCGGCGTACCCTGTCCGGTCCCGCCTTGCGATTACTTGAAATCGCTAAACGACATCCGGAACACTTGGTCGAAGCATAGAAAGCTGGTGGGCGATACAGGACTTGAACCTGTGACTTCCACCGTGTGAAGGTGGCACTCTAGCCACTGAGTTAATCGCCCGTCATGTTGAAAGTATCTTTTTTGCAGTGTCGAGGAGGGGTTGTCCGTTTCCGACGGTGAAGATGGGGCTGAGGAGTCCGCAGACATCGCCTTTTTCGCCTTCGACGGCCAGCATACCGCCTTCCATGTCGCCGTTGACGCATTCGGCCAGCCACAGTTGTTGGCCGCTGTGGTGTTTGGTCATTGCTTCTGCGCATTCCTTTGTCATGGTGCATGGCATTCCGAGGATACATACATCGCCGATGGTGATCTTCTGAACTTCAAAAGCTCTGTAGTCCTCGTACAGATGAGAAAGCAGGCCCTCTTCAGATGCTTTTGAAAAACCCAGTGTACGAGTGGCGTTTGACAGCGACCAGTTGGTGTCGATAAGTTCTTCTTCGTTCAGCTCATCGAGTTTCTTTTCTTCCCGGTTCTTTTGAGCCTTGATAATGTTGTCTTCTGCTTCCTGTACGGACGGGATGTGACGTCTGGGTATGGCGGGAACAGTCATAAGTTCACCCAACAGCTTGACGTCATCCGTGAAATCGGATTTCTTAAGTGTTCTTGTCTTTGCGATGATGAGATCCGCCAGTGCTTTGCCAGCTTCGTCCGCGCTACCTTTCTCCTGTTGCTTTGCGTAATTTAGTAATTTCTTGGTTCCTTGCGCTGCAGGGAAGAAGCATACGACAGGCTGACCACCGAATTTGGATGAGAGCTGTTTGCGTGTTGCGGCGAGAAAATCGGAAGACAGCTCCTTGTTGTCAGGGCCAAGGTAATCGGGAATGTCTTCGTGAACTATAAGTACGGCGATGATTCTTCCTTTGGGATCCTCCCTTACGAGGATTGCGCCCGTGCCGGGCTTGTCGAGATCTATGAAAGCCAGTGATGCTGGACGTGATGTGACGGTGGCTTCTGAGGTAGCCGCTGCGGCCTGTTCGACAATAAAATCCAGGTACTGTTGGTCTTCGACGCAGGCTCCGGGCTTTCCAAACCAGCGGAGGCATCTGCTTGTCGCAGGTGCCGAATGTGTCTGGGTGGTGCCTACGAAAAGGTTGTTAGCGGGTGTTGCTGTGGCCTTGAGCACAGCTTTGCGAATCTTGTTCAGGCATGAAGGGTCAAGCCCAAGGAGGTCGAGTGAGAGTATGACCAGTCCGGCTCCGCCGCTTCTGAGGTGGATGGCAGAACAGAAGATTGGATCGTGAATTCCAGAGGAAAGACGTTCGATGCCCGCATAGCCGGCTAATGGCAATGGTTTTTCCGGAACAATCTGCTGGGCTGATACACTGGCTCTGATGGACATAATGTTAAATCGTTTAAGTCGTTTAAATCGTTAAAATTGTTTAAATGGTTGATGACCGATGATCATGCATTTTCTTTCTTTTTAATTTCAAACGCGGCGCCTGCTCCTGCGGTTCCTGCAGTTTGTCCTTCCGCATCATCAAGCACAGCCTCGATCTTTGGTGCGATGCTTTTGAGGTAAAGACGCGCCAGGCCTTCTGTGGTTTTTTCACCGAAGAGCATGATAATGATGAATTCGTCGTTAAGTTCGTATATTAGAATACCGGTTTTTTTCCCCTTCTGGAAGACCGACTTAAAGCTCGATTCTCCAATCAGGTGGGCAAGTTCCTTGGTCGTTGAAAAAGAACCTATGGCGAGTGCCACAATATTGGCGAGGGAAAAGTCAGCAACACTGGCGACACCGCTTTTTTCGGCGAGGATATTCCCGTCGAGTCCGCAGACCGCAACGGCGCTTGCGTTACATTCGTCCAGAATTGACTGGATGAGGCCATCGATGGTTTCGTTTTGTTCCGTAGTCAGTGCCTGGGTTGTCATGATGCAGATCCTTCAACAACAGGGTTTGATCTCTTTACGTCACGGTTGATATCCATGTTGTTGTCTTTGATGAATTGCGCCATGACGGTTTTGCAAATCGTATTAAGTGTTTCGAAAACGCCGATACCTTCAACTGCGGCACCTTCAAACGATGGAACACTTACTGATCCCTGATTGAGCATAAAATCCAGATATTCCATCGGAGCAATATCAGGCAGGTCGCGTTTGTTGAACTGGAGGAGATAGGGTACTTCCTCGAGTTTTCTGTTGTATGTTGCAAGGTTGTCCTTAAGATTCTGGAAGCTGATAGGGTTCTGTTCCATTACTGACCATTGCGAATCGGCTACGAATACGAGGCCATCCACACCGGTTAGAACAATTTTCCTGGTCTGGTTATAAATTGCCTGACCCGGAACGGTGAAAAGCTGAAAGCGTGAAGTGAAGCCCTTTATGGCATTTGACTCAAGCGGCAGGAAATCAAAATACAGCGTTCTGTCCTGCTGGGTAGCCAGCATGGTCATATCACCGCGTTGTTCGTCGGGTATGGCGGTATGCAGGTATTCCAGATTCGTGGTCTTTCCACTCATGGGCGGACCGTAATACACGATCTTGAAGTTAATTTCCTTCTTCCCCATGTTTACAAACGGCATAAGAACATCTCCCTTATTTATGCTGATAAATACCCTAGACGGAATTCAGCTTTTATGCAACTATTTTAATGCTATGTCTGACGAAGATACAATGGGATTGCCTGGTGTTGGCGGAGCTGAAGATGTTGCTGCACTTTTAGGTGAAATAAGTGCTGTTCTGGGTGATGAACATCCTGTTCATGCTATCTCGGATGATAATGCATTTGAGCTTCCTTCCAGCGAAGTGTTGAATCTGCTTCCTAAACATTATTTACGTGAGGACGAGAATTCTGATCATGTGGGAGAATCTGTTGTTCTGGTTCTCGACAATCTCTATGAACAACTCGCTAGAGGCAAAGTGGAGGTTACGGTTTCAGATTTGGCGTATCATCTGCCAATGAACATTATTTATCAGGCTGCTCTTGATGATAAGAGTAATGTCGAACTTTCGCTTCCGACTGTTGTTTCTTCTGTGGGGCTCAACAAACTTATCAGCCACACTCCGCCGCTCAAGAAGGTTCACGGTGTCGAAGGTATGGACGATATTTTTCGCGCGGCAGACGCCACGCCATATTCGGGAGCAGATGAGGACGACGACAGTCCGGTAGTATTCATGGATGACGCCGAGCCGGAGACAGAAGAACAGGAAGAGGATAGAGGACAGGGGGCAGGGGACCCGGCTTCGTCCGAGGACTTCGCCGAGGCAAGCAGCAAAGAGGAAAAGAAGAAAGAAGAAAAGCCGGCGCCTGTTGCTGAGCCGCAGGAATGGCCTGACAGTTTCAATTATCCTGCATTATCGATTATTAAGTTGTTGCCGCCAACCTGGATTAGAGAAAACGCCGAGGAGATTGTTGGAGATTCAGAGGTAACCATCACCATGTTCGACTTGTTTGATCAGTTGAAGAAGGGGCGCATCTTGGCTTCAGGAAACTTACTTGCGGTTCAGTTGCCGCCTGAGGTGTTGACTGACGAAGTTCCAAATGATGATCCGCCGGAAGTGGAGCTTGACCTGCAGCGCATTGTGGAGTCGATTCACATAGATGTGCTGAAAGGTAATGCGGTTGTTCCGTCGCAGGATTATGATATCGATTGGATGGCTGATCCGTTCGAAAAGCCTGATGTGTTGCCTAAATTGGTCCGCAAGACCAAACCGTCCAAGACAACGGAAGTACCCACCGCGGTGCGACCTGTTGAGGAGCTTGAGCAGAAGGAAGTTCCTTACGAGAAAACGGATGAAGATGGACCGGAATCGGAATATCATGAACTGCCCGGTAATGTGAACCTGAATGACGCGACCGTTGATGAGCTTATGCAACTTGATGGCGTGACGAGTGTTATTGCTGGCGCAATCATGAAGTTCAGGGAAGAGCACAAGGGATTTAAGACCATATTCCAGTTGCACAGGATTTCAGCTGTCGATGATGATGCTTTCAAGAAGATGACGGGTATGAAGGCGGAAAGAAAGCGTTTTCACAGACGTAGGCGGCTGGTAAACCTCCTTAAGATACCGGCAAAAAACGTTTCTAACCTGCATCGTGTTGCAGTGGCAATGGTGGAAAAACCCATTTTCGCTGCGGAGATAATATCCGACCGAGAAGGTTTGGTCTTGGCTCAAGCTGGACTTGGTGATTCGGGTCATGACTTCAGCGCTATATTGCCGCGCGTTACGAAGCAGATCCAGCACAACATGGATCTTGCGGATGCAGGCTCGCTCGGCTCGGTGACCCTGCAGATGGACGGTTCTTACTTCACGTTTATTTCTCTAAGTAATGTTATTCTTACCGTAAAGCATGAAGAGAACCAGATAACGCGGCACGGGTTGGAACTGGCTCAGAAGGTAGCCGAAGAACTGGAATGGCTCTTGAGCGTAAGGGCGTTTGTTGGACCCCGAATTTAATGAAACATGATCTTAAAGACCAACTGATATCGAGTGGTTTAGTTTTCGAGGCGGACATTAAAAAAGCCCTGGACGAGGCTGAGAAGGATAAGATCTCTTTTCAGGACGCATTGGTTAATCTCGAGTTGATAAAGATGTCGGATCTCGGCAAATCTCTTTCCGTTGTTCATGGGCTTCCTTACAAGGAACTTACGGGCCACACCTTGCCCAAAAGCGCGGAAAACGCGCTATCCGCCAAATGCGCGATACATTGGGGTGTCTGCGCGGTCGATTACAATCCTCATCTCAATCTGATGACCATGGCGGTGAAAGATGCTGAGCATGCAAAGAAGATGAGCCGTATATACCGATTCCTGCTTGATACCCTGGATGTGGCGTTTACGGTGGCGCCGGAGCCGGAGATAATGAATCTGGTGCAGAGAAAATCAGAAACAAAAGAGAAAGTTGCGAAGCCAGCTCAGGTCAAGACGCTCACGCCGATTGAAGGAAAAGATGAAGAGATAGAACCTGGTGATGATGCGAAGCTTCAGAGCTGGTCGACAGCAGCAGCAAAAGATAAAAAACCGGTGACCCCTGAGCCATTGAAACTTGTTTGTGATAAACCTGCGGACAAGAAGGTTGCACAGTCAGCCAAGACTCTTGTTCTGAAAAAAGAAAATGTGTCTCAGCCGGAGGTCAAGAAGCCCGTTGACGAGCCTTCGGAACAACTTCTTAATTCACTTTCCAGCGCGGTCTCGATGTTGGTGACCGCTCATTTGTCAGGAAAGACTCAGGAGCTCAGCGTGACACGTGCATCAGCGAGATACTGTCAGCTTGTCGCCGCCAGGCTCAATTTCATGACCGAGCAGACGACCAAGCTCATTATTTCCGCGTGGCTATCAGCGCTGAAGGATAAGCCGGAAGTGATACGTCAATTTTCGTCACCCTATGATTTGGAAGGTATTATTTTTAGTAAGGGTGGTGCGGATGAATGTATCGAGGCGTTGGTGCTGGGGCTGGTCAACTGTTACCAGGAAATAGAAAAGAATTGTGGAAAAGAAGCCCAGGATGTCAACTTCGTCAGACGCCACCTCCATATGGACTGGCCGCAGGCGGGTGCTAAACAGGATATTATTGAGACTTTCCTTCAAGTCCTTATGGACGAGCAGTTTATGAACAAATTTGACCATACGGCTGGAACCATTCTGTTGCTTGATCCGGAGGGCAATGCGGTTACTGATTTAGAGTCGCCGCTGACGCGAGCTGGTTATAATGTGCATATTGCTGGCGGTGTCGAGGAGGCGCAGAGTTTCATGTATGAGACGGTGCCGGACTTTATCATCGCGAATGCGACGAAGAGCGAGGATGTTATACTGGACTTTTGCAAGAAGTCAAAGGCGGATGATAACACTAGCGGGGTTCCGATTGAAGTTTTGCTGCCTGCGTCTTCGAAGGCGAGGCCGGCAGATTTTCTGCGGGCCGGAGCGGATGATTATCTGGGGATGCCAGTTGATGTTGAGTTGTTATATTTAAAGATAGAGAAACAGACTATTGCGGCGGCTGCGCGGCCGACGGGGAATGATGAGGGGGTAACGGGGTCGCTTGCGGATATGAGCTTCTGTGACATGCTGCAGATGCTGAATGTGAGTTGCAAGAGCATGGATATTACTGTGACGCGTGGTGACGAGACGGGTCGGGTCATACTGCAGCAGGGTAATGTTATTCATTCGGAGTTAGGTGATATTATTGGTGAGAATGCTTTCTATAAGCTTATGCATTGGGCGGACGGGAAGTTCGCTATGAAGGAATGCAGCACCTTCCCTGAGCCGACGGTCACGTCGTCAACAATGTCACTCCTGATGGAAGGCGCTCGGTTAGCGGACGAAGCGTAGGCGCACTGTTGGCGCGCCAATGTCGAAGTGAAGAGGCTTGTGGGCTGAGTTTTATTCGTCTTAATCTTAATCCTCACGGAGCCTACCATCAGATCCGCGTTATCCTGGGCATCTAGCGAGGGGGCGAGCAAACCTTTCCGAAGCCTATAAGTCTCTATCTTGTAGTCCGTAGTCGGAGCGCGTCGCGCTCCTTGTAGTTGCACGTCGTTCGAGTTTACTCGAAAGCCGTGCTCGCTTCTTCGATGAGTTGGAAGATTTCTTCGTCGGTGAAATCCTGGGCGCGTGAGCGGTTGGGGAAAATTCGCATATATGTTTGTGCGAGTGTTTCGGCGCGTTGGGTCATAAGTTCTGGGTTCTGGTATCCTTCGCATGGTGCGAAGGTGAAGCGTCTGATCAGGGCGACTTTTTCTGAGTCACGTTTGGCGTCCTCAAGTAATTGGCGTGCGTGCTTTGCTCGTTCGTTGCCTTTCTGGATGACGTTGCGCAATTGTTTTCGGCATGTCTCGACGATTGCGGTCTTGTCGGCGTGGATGACATGGAGGCATTCGAAGTAGAGGGCTACGCCGTAGACGATATCTTCCTGATGTTCAATCTCCTTCTCAAAGTCAGCTATCGACATATGTTTTTCAGCCTGTGCATTCATATGGGAAAGTATAGTAAATTGAATATCGAATGTCGAATACTGAATGTCGAATATCGAAGGGACGGGTTGCCCGCCCGCTCGCTAGATGCCAGGGATCTACGCAGATCTGCTTATAGACTGTGTGTTAAGATTATGATTAAGAGGATGACTGGCTCTATATATGGGTGTAATTCAGTTGGACATTGGAAATTGTGGTTGGTATTATCGGGGTATGAAATGGTTTTACACAAAGCTTAGTGAGGGGCTGAAGCATGGCATGGTCGAGGATGTGGATCTTCATAAGATGGCGGAGAATGGTGAGCTATCGCGGGAGGATTTGATCTGGGGCGAGGAGTCGGGAACCGGCTGGGCGCTAGCTGAGACTTTGCATGGTCTTTTCCCTGAAGAGAAGCATGTTGTGGCGCTGGAGCAGGAGGAGATAGAAGTTGAGGAAATTCTTCCGGCGCAGGCGTTTCAGTCTATAAGGGGTGACTCGAAAAAGACGAAGCAAAGAAGGAAGAAGCGCAAGGGCAGGAAGGGGCGGGGTTTCTTCTTTGTTATGCTTATTGTGGCGGCTGTTGTCGCCTGGCAATACAGAGATAGTTTGATCGAGAAAGTGCCTGTTGACCTCAGAAAAAAGATACCAATGCCGGTCGATGAGGAAGCGCTTGCGGCGGAGCTGGAAGAAGCTGCGGCGGAGTTGGCGGATGCGAAGGAGAAGGCTACGGCCGCGAAGGTACTCGCGGATGCGAAGGGTCGCCTTAATGAGCTTAATGTGGCGCTGGCGGATGGGTCTCTTGATAAGGCCGGGGCGCGTGAGCTGATGGATTTGTGGTTTGAGTATGGTGATTTTGGGCTGTTGCCGAAGCAATTGAGTGGTATTCTTGATGCGGGTGATGGGGTGTCGGAGGCGGTATGTTTGTCGGTCATGAATATGTCAGCGGTCATCAATGACAAGAAGCTGGTTGCTCGGACGGTGAATGATTATCAGGCTCGGTTGACGGGTGAGTCGGCGCCGGAGATTTGTGTGGAGATGGCCAGGCTTTGTTATGATAAGATTTCCAATACGCGCGCTGTTGAGCTGGTAGATGCGTTTCTTGATAAGCAGTCGAAGGCGGCGGGCGTATGGCTTGAGAAGGCTGCGATACAGGCGGCGGATGGTGCGGAGAAGGATGCGCTGGATTCGTTGAAGAAGGCGGTCAAGGCTGGTGATGCTGGGACGAAGAAGAATGCGTTGGCTGATGAGAGATTTGATTCTTTGAGGGAGACGGCGGCGTTTAAGAAGTATGTGGGGAATTAGCCGCCGATGAACGCCGATGATTTGGATGTGAGCTTATAGGCTCCGAGACGGCCGTTCAGCCCATAAACACAGAGCCTATAAATCTTTCCTTCATTTCCTTTGTTACCTTCTGTGAATCTCCCCTAAGCCTATAAGCTGTTTCAGTGACTTCTGCGGTTGGACATTGATAAGTTGGATTTTGGAAATTCTGGCGGGCTTTGCCCGCCCTATTCTCTTATGTTAACCGGGATGAATCTTGGGGATGGGGCCTGGTCAATGGTTGATGGTTGATGGTTAATGGTTGGCGATTCAACAGGCAGTTCGCCGTATAGATCGTCGGGTGTGTTTGGAGTTTTGTCCGGGCCGTATGAGAAGACTTTTAGTTTGTCATCGGTGATGCTGTACTGATAAGGAGAGCGCCATTGGTCAGTTTTTATTTTGTTTATGTAGCGCCATTTTGTTGTGCCGCCCCAGCCTTCGATATTTGGGTTGAATACTAGCGAATCCAGGCCTTCCTTTTCGGTGGGATAGCGTTCGCAGTCGGCCTTAAACCGTTCCAGTGCAATACGTAACACCGTAAGCTCCTTTTCTGCACGCATGATTCTTTTTACTTCGGATGGGACTTCGGGTTTCTTATTGGTTTTTATGACTATACCTGCGCCGATTGCAGCCAGGACGCCCATTATTATAAAGAGGTGTGCGGGGTTTCTTTTAATCTGAAAGTCGGGAGTGAAGATGCGTTCGCGTTCGCGTTCAGCGGCCTGCGCAAACTTCTCGCGTTGCTTTTTTCGATCACGAAATCTCTTCTTGCGAAGGTTGTCCGGAATGGTCATTGTTTTTTTGCATTTCGGGCAGAGAGAGGGAGGCTTCTCGGATTCAATCGCATGCTTGCAGTAAGGGCATCTATATTTCATTTTTCATCTCGCGCAGAGGCGCAGAGAACGCAGAGGTGGGGAGAGTTCTTTGCGCCCTCTGCGTCTTTGCGCGATACTTTCTTACTCGTCGATAAATTCCAGCTCACCTGTATCCGGATTAATTTTTCTGTAGTAACAGTTGCGCGGGGTACCGTCTTGATTATTTGTGTGGCAAATTTTCCCTCGCTTGGCGCGGACGGTGTAGACGAGAGAGTTTTGTTCGCAGTTGACGAAGGCGTCGACGAGGGCGAATGTTTCGCCTGAGGTCTTGCCTTTTTCCCAGAGGGTGTTACGGGAGGTCGACCAGAGGACGAGGACCTTTTCCTTGAGGGTTTTCTTGAACGCCAGTTCGTTTGTGTAGGCGACGAGGATGACTTCCTTGGTGTCGGCATCCTGGACGGCGACAGGGATGACGTCTTTACAGTTTTCGGCTATCTTCGCGATCTTGGCGAAGTCGAGTTGTAGCTTGTTTGATTCTTCGAGTTCGTTCATGGGGGGAAGATAGGGTATTGAATGTAGAATGTCGAATACTGAATATGGAATGGGAAAGAATTAGCTGGCGATAGCGCCGAAGACTGTCTATTTTGATGGGGTGTAAGGGAGCATGGAAGTGATGAGTGCTGAATGATGAATATAGGACTAAAGAAATCTATTACCTCCTGCCTGTTGCCTCTCGCGTGCATAGCAGCTTCGCTTCTGTGCACGCCTGCGCAAGCACGGCATATTGTAGCATCAAACTCGTTTGATACTATCGATCATGCCTGGTATAGTTCTAACGGGTGGGCAACGGTGAATCGTGAGACTTCTGGAGGTGCCACCGGTAGCTCCGGCTGGCTGAGTACGACTTGGACCAATATTTCGCGTTTTGATCCTCTTGCAGTTTATGCAGTCGACATGTTTGTTGTTGATGCGACGAATCTGTTTGCTGGGGACTGGTCGACCAATCTGTGGTTCGAGCTTGATTTCCCGGCGGGAACCAAGATGGATTTATGGGATATTGATGACTTCATTGACGATCTGGCGCATATTGATTGGATAGGTGTGGGAATCGAGCGAAGCAGTGGTGATGCCGGTATTGGCGGCATAAATAATTCCAATCTTATGGTCCCGGAGCCTGTGGAGATTATATTACTTTTATTCGCGGGAGTCAGCAGCCTGATGACGCTTAGAAAAAAGAAACGTTAAGAAACCATCTGAGTGTTTCTTATCTAGTCTCTCCGGCCAGCGGCTCCCACCTTCTCCAGCAACTTATTGGCGGCTTTTACGTCTTCGTCGCTGATCTTGCTGATGTTGTTGAGGATTTCGGTTAAAAGGGTTTTTGCCTTGGCGTGATTATTTCGCAGCATGGCGATTTCTGCCAGTTTCATATTTGCACTGAACCAGTGTTTCTGAATATGGCTATGGCGTTTAAGGAGTAGAGTGATGATGTCCTCGGCTTTATCCAGTTGATGGGCTTTGAGTAGGGCGGTTGCGACTGTATCTAGAATGTCGGGGTCTTGTTTGTCGATCCTGAGAAGCTTTGGAATATATATCAGCGCGTCGGGGGCCGTAGCTTCGCTTTGTGCCAGAGTATAGATGAGGTTGTTGATTATAATCTTGTCTTCAGGATAGTGTTTGTATGCGGTTCTCAGTATGGCTACGGCATTATCGTTATTGCCCAGTTGCCGGGCGGTTTCTCCAGCGAGTGCGAAAACGAATTTGTTTGTCGAGCCGGCGTTCATTGCCGAGGTGAGATGGAACATCGAGTCGATAAGGCCGTCACTGCCTCTCATGAACTGGACATACCCCAGCATTTCTGACCAGTGTCTATTGTCTGGATCCTGTTCGTGAAGGTTCTTCAGGGCATTAATCATTTCCGGGTCGGTGTCGATGTTATAACCATCGCTTTTGAGTTGAACGACGGTCTCATAGAATGCAGGTAATGGTGTTAATGCCGAATCGATGCAGCCCTGAACGCATTTGAGTGCCCATTCATCGTTCTTGTCATAAAGAGCGCAGCGAACACCAATGATATAAGCGGGGAGAAGTGACTGTGCTTTTTCTGTTGCATGCCTGGCGGTGAGCGAGGCTTCCTTATGCTTGTCCTTTCGAAACAGAAACTCAGCAGCGCGGGTGAGAGTAGCTGCCGAATACGGCAGCTGCTCAGAGGTCAGTGTGGCCGTTGACGGGTTTTTATCATCCTGACTTCTGACTTCTGACTTCTGATTTTTGGTTCTTGCGACAATCTCTGCCAACCATATCTCGGAGCTGTTGGGGCAGTTTCTGCGTGCTTCGGCTATTACGGACGGGTCGACGGTGTTCTTGCTTTTAACCCCCTCACCTTGGTTCTCTTCCGCCGGGGGAGAGGAAATCCTTGAGAGGCTTATAAGCATGCGCCAGAGTATTTCGGATTCGGGAAGGTGTTTGACGGCTTTGGAGATAGCGAGCTTTGCGCCTTTGAAGTCTTTTTTGTGACATAGGATCATGGCGAGTTGATGAAGGGCAACGGCCTTCTCGGTGCTGGATCTGCCAATGCTGGAGAAATGGTTGAGGATTGATGGAGAACCCACCCCGCCTGACGGCACCCCTCCGGAGGAGGGGATGGCGCTTTTATCCTGTAGTCCCTGCCAGCCCTCCCGATTGGTCGTGGGCAGGCTGGCGTGGTCCGTGGTCCGTAGTCCATAAGCTTCTAACCAGCTGGTTAGAAGCTTATGTAAAAACGGACTTGTGGTGGATTTTAGATTTTCTTTTTGTTGTTTTGCGGTGGCGGCGAATGCGGCTGGTGATGGTGTGGCGAGATTGTGGTAATAAAGTGCAAGTTCGGCTGGGGGCAGTACAATTGACTGTTGCGTTTTGAGGGAAGATGGGGCGGCGGGAATAAGGATAGAGCGGCAGAGTCTTTCTGACGCGCTAAAGCGTTCTGTGTCGAAGAGGAGGTGGGCTTTCATCAGGTCGATATCCCTGCTTTTGAATGGTGTTTCCCTGTCGAGTGCGAGTAGGGCTGCCTCCTTCGAGGCAAAAATCTGCAGGGTAGATGCAAGGTTCAGGAGAGCGCTTGTTGATTCAGGATAGACTTGGGCGGTTTTCTTTGCGGTTTCGATGGCGGCGAGACCCAGCCGCAGTTCTTTTTGTGACTGGCAGAATCGAATGAGAAGATCGAGGGGAGGAGGGGGAGAGAATGATGAATGATGAGTGATGAGTGATGAATGCGCCTTTGTGGATGTTCCTCCTTCGCTCTGCGAGCTACGGCGGACAGGTGGGTCGAGGAGGGTATGGAGTGTTTCGTAGACTTTTTGCCAATTGCCTTTGTTCTCGTATATTTCTGAAAGGATGCTCATTCGTTCTGTTCGCGATATGTCTTTGGCGTATCTTTGGATAACCCCGGTTATTTTCTCCGTCTGGCCAGCTAGTTCGAGTGTGTAGATGTATTCGTGCAGCATGTTCCGTGACATGGTATTTCTTTTGCTCCTGATTTCAAATTCAGAGGCCAGTTGTTTTACATATTTGCGACGGACTTTGTCTATATCTGTTGAAGAGAGCTCGCGTGCGAGTGGTATTTGTTCGAGAGTTGATTGCCAGAATGGCAGAATATTTCCAAGGGTGAGCATTGGGGCGATATTTATTGTATCGTTGTAGCTTTCGGCGTTTATGCTGAGAAACTGTTTTCGGAAGACAAACCAGCTGCGACCGTACCTTATTGCGCTCAACATCAGAGTTGGATGATATGGGTCAATTTTCTCTATCTTTCGATATATGGCCCAGGCGAGATCCGGACGCACTATTCTGAAGCAGTTTGCAAAGAGTGGATATAGTTGTTCTGGGTCGTCTATGGCTTTGACGCAACGGTGCAGATGTTTTGCAAAGCGTTCCTCCCATTCGGGGTTCTCGCGTTTGAGTGTCATAAAAAACAGAGGTGTAAGGAAACGCGGGTCTTCTGGCCATCTCTTTATGGCGTCTAGCGAAATTGTTGCGATGGTTCCGGAGTCGTTTTTGTGTATATAGGCGTCAACTGCGCAGAGCGTTTCGGTCACGTTGTTGTATGTCATCTCGTCAGAGTCCGAGTCTCGGATAGCGTCCCATTTTCTGTGTGCACGAAGGTAGGGGTACAGGCGATGTATTCTTTTGGCGTTTGGTTTCCATGTTTTTGCTCTGGTAATGAATCTGGCGGCATCTTCTGGATTGTTGCTGAACACGCCTATTTCGGCCATAATCATTGCCACGAGAGGGTTCTCGAGTTTTGTTCGCTCGGGAATGTCCTTTATTATTTCATCTGCAGCCTCGATATTTGCAAGTCCTATATGGGCATATGCCATCATGATCTTCTTATCCATGCTTCGTTCGGGGTCGTTGACCGGAATCAGGGGGAGAAGTTTAAGGGTTTCATCATACTTTCCTCTAATGATGTATATTCGTGCGATTTGCATCAGCCATTCGCTGTCGCCGGGGACTAGTTCGCGTATGACCATGGCGGAGCGCTCAGCGTTCTCTGAGTCATTGTTGCTGAGCATCATCTCGCATACGTATTTTATCATTTCAGCGCGATGGTATGGTCTTCGTTTGTAGATGGCTATGGAGGAAAAAACAGTCAACATTAAGAGGAACGCGAGTGCTCTTTTGTTCGAGAAGATATGGCGCCAGAATGGAGGATGTTCTGAGACTTTGCGGAGAAATCTCCAGTTGGGAATTGTAGCGTCATTGGTCATTCTCTGTTTTGCTTTTTGGAGAAGCTCGATCTCGACCCAGACAAGTAAGATGGCAGCGATGATGATGATGCCTGTAGCGTCGTGAAGAAATTGAATATCAGCTTCTTTGCTGGCAAATGGCCCAGCGAGGACCATTGCTGATATGCGAAGGATATTCAGGAGCAAAGCCTGTGCTACGGCGATGACGGCTATGAACGCGCATTGATACCATTTAAGTCGTTTCAGGATTCCGAGTCCGAGCGACAGGATAAAGACGGTTGTGGCTGTTCTCATCCCGCTGCACCATGAAGGTATTTCGTAGACATTCAGGCTGGTACGCAATATAAGCCCGTCTGCCCAGACGCGGATATTGATTATGTGGAGGAACCATTCGCTGCCGGTGACTGATATTTTCTGCATGGCGATTTGCATTGCTCCGAATATCTTGCCTGGTAGCGGGTGCAGCCAATAGAAGAGGCAGGTGGAGAGAAATATATCGCGCGAGTAAGCTGGGGGCATTACCCATGACAGGCAGCTTGCAAGCATAAGCAGGATGCCGAGCCACTCGACCTGATGTATCTCGAATACTATACCGATGAGGGCGGCGAGTACGCCGCCGACTACGGACCACGCCGATGGCGTGGCAAGCAACTGACTACGGACTACGGAAGACAGTCCCGCAGTCCAAGATCCACTGTCTGCCACGCCATCGGCGTGGTCCTCTGGTTTTGGTCGTACTATTATAAGTATAGAGAAAGCGGTTCCGAGTATGAGGCGGATGAGGCCGTTTTGGGTTGAGGCAAAGTATTTAAAGTTGAAAGCGAGCCATGCCAGTGAGAATAGAGCCGCAATGGCGAGTACCATTATCTTTGGCCATGTAAATTTATTTCGCATTGTATTATCATCCACTGAATAGCGGGTGCAGGTCGCAGGGGGAAGGCAACAGGGGGTGTCTTGTTACATAATAATTATTACAGGCTCTGTCCATTGTCCACTGTCCCACTATCCACTATCCACTATCCACTGTCCCACTATCCACTATCCACTGTCCTCTTCCTTATACTTATTCAGCTTCCTATGTAATGTACGTCTACTGATACCCAATTCTTCTGCGGCTTTGGTGCGGCTGTTATTGTTTTTCTCAAGAGCGGCCAGGATCATATTGCGTTCAGCGTTTGCAAGGGAGTCGTTACTGTCAGAGATCGAAATGTTGCCTGTGTTAATGTTGTTCTCCTCGGTTTCCTGTCTGATGTTCTGTGGGACATCGCGTATGGACAGTTTGTTGCCTCGTGCCATTACGACCATTTTCTCGATGGTATTGCGGAGTTCACGGACGTTTCCGGGCCAGTTGTATGCTGAAAGGGTGCTGATTGTGTCCGGTGTAAAGCTGGTGATCTCTTTATTGTTGCTTGCGCAGAATTCTTTGAGGAAGAGATCGCATAACAGGGGGATGTCTCCGAGTCGGTCCCTGAGTGGTGGGATAGTTACGTTTACAACATCGAGGCGGAAGAACAGGTCTTCGCGAAATTTGCCATCCTTGACTAGTTGTTTGAGATTTTTGTTTGCCGCGGTAATCAATCGTATATCGACTTCGATTGTCTGATCGCCTCCGACTCGTTCGAACCTGCGTTCTTCGAGTACGCGCAGGAGTTTCACTTGGGTAGATTCATCTATCTCGGAGATCTCATCCAGGAAGAGGGTTCCTCCGTCAGCCATTTCGAAGCGGCCGCGTCGTTTTGAGATAGCACCTGTGAATGCGCCTTTTTCGTGGCCAAAGAGTTCGCTTTCAAGCAGGCTGGGTGTCAAGGCGGCGCAATGGACGGCGATGAAAGGTCCTTTAGCTCTGGTGCTCAGGCGGTGAATGGCGTGGGCGACCAGCTCCTTGCCGGTTCCGCTCTCGCCCTGTACTTGTACTGTGGCCTGGGTTGGCGCTGCCTGTTTTATGGTTTCGAAAAGCTGGTGCATGACGGAGGTATTGCCGACTATTTTTTCGAGTCCATATTTAGTATCGAGCTGTTTATGTAGATTGATGTTTTCGTTTTCTATTTCACTTGATCTCAGAGCGCGTCTGAGTAGCAGGTCCAGATGGTCAAGGTTGACGGGTTTTGACAGAAAGTCATATGCGCCGCGTTTCATGGCTTCGACGGCTGTGTCGACATTGCCGTATGCGGTGAGGAGGATGCAAATAAGCCCCGGGTCCCTGGCTAATGCCCGCTGGAGCAGGGTCAGTCCATCCATGCCGGGCATACGTACATCGCTTAGCATGATTTTAATATCGGCTGAGTTTAATATATCCAATGCGCGTTCGCCGCTTTCGGCTGCGTATATCTCGTAATAACGCATGAGTGCGCGTTCGAGTCCGTCGCGCGTGTTCTTGTCGTCGTCGACTATCAATAGATTAGGTTTAACTTTTTCTTTTTTCATGATTTTCTCTTATTTGTTCAGTAATCTTATTCTTCTTTCTGCCAGGGGTAGGCGGATTGTGAAGCTGCTGCCCTTATTTTCCGCGCTGGCGACTTCTATTTGTCCGCCATGGTCTTGTACGATTCTTTCGACAATCATTAATCCGAGCCCTGTACCCTCCTTCTTTGTGGTGTGATAGGCGTCGAAAATGCGGCTATAGTCTTCCGGCTTGATGCCTTCGCCGGTGTCCTGAAAGCTGATATTAAGGTATTCGCTGGAGCATGAGCATTTGACTGTGAGTGACCCGCCGTCTGGCATGGCCTGAAAAGAGTTCTTTATTATGTTGAAGAATGCCTGCTTGATCTGACCGGGGTCGGCTTTGATAACCGGGAGGTCTTTGGGGCAGTCGATGTTGACGACTATCTCTCTATTATTGATTTCCCGGCCGAGAAGAGTCAGCGAATCCGTCAGTATGGCATCGATGGCTATCTGCTGAAAGTCCGGCTGTGTGGGGCGGACGGCGCGCAGGAACTGTGTTATTATCAGGTCCAGTCTGGAGACTTCATTTCTGGCGACCTGGACAAGATCTTTCAATTCCGAATTTTTGGTGTCGCTATCCATGTCCTTTTGATTTTCCTTTGAGATATCGTCGATTTCTCTTTCCAGGAGTTGCAGGTGGATATTCAGGGCGTTTAACGGATTGCCGATTTCGTGAGCGACTCCTGCTGCAAGAAGTTTGATTGCGTTAAGGCGTTCGGATTCGATAACGGACGCTTCGTTTTCCCGTTCGCTTGTAACGTCGCGCAGAATCATCACTGCTCCGCCGTTGTTTTCCGTTTCAGAGAGGGGGACAACATAGAAACTGATATATCTGGGGTCCGGATATAATATCTCTATTTCCTGGCTGACCATTTTGTGGGTCATGTCGCCGGGTTCATGCTTAAGTATAGAGTCGATATCGATATCGCGCAGATATTTCAGTATAGGTCTTCCCTTTGCCTCCTTGAATGAGAAGCCGATGAGTTGCTCGGCTGCCTGATTAGCGAAGGTGAGTTTCGCGGCACTGTCTACAACGATTATACCTTCCTGTATGGACTGGAAGATAAGTTCCATGAGCCCGCGTTCCTGTGCGAGATTCATCATGGCAGCCTGCAGACTTTTCGGGTCAACCTGCTCCATGCGATCAATCAGCCTATCTATAAATCCATTTCCCATAATTCGTGAAGTGTGACACAATGACCCACATAATGCAAGGGAAATTATCAGATTAAGTCGTTAGTTGTGTCAAAATGTCATTTTTCATGGATAGTGTGACGGTAGACGGTGGGGTTGCTGGACGGTCCGCAGTTCGTATTGGCATTATTTAGTAATTGAAGAACGTCCTCATAATTGTTTACTGTTAGATAACTGATTGAAATGGAGTGTTATGAGAAAAATCTTTATATACGTTAGTTTGCTGGTTTGCATATTGTGTTCGGGTTGTGGGTCGTTGGTGGTGAGTCGTGTTCGGCCTTTGTCTGATGATTACATTAAGCAGGTGGTAGCGGTTACGTCGTTTGAGAATCGATCTGGGTTCTCCGGGCAGTGGAAGATAGGCAGTGGTATGGCGGATCTGCTTGTTTCTGAATTAGTTTCTTCCGGTCATTTTGTGGTGGTAGAGCGTAAGTTTCTGGACAATGTTGTTGGAGAGTTGGAGCGGCAGAATGAGCATTTCTTCCGGAAAGAGGGGAAGGTTCGGAAGGGGCGGCTTAAGAATGCCAAATATCTTGTGCGCGGGGTTATAACTGATTTTTCTCAGATAGGTGGCGGGGGTTTGTTTTTTGGCGTAAAGAATCTTTTGTTAGGCGGCAGGGGGCATAAGGCGCGGGTGGCGTTGGCGCTTACTATAGTTGATGTTGAAAGTGGAGAAGTGGTCAATTCGGTTCAATGTGCTGGAACGGCGAGAGCGCGTGAGGCGTATGTGAAGGCTAAGTATAAAGGTGTGGCTTTTGGCGGGGATGCGTATTTTAAGACGCCGCTTGGTGTTGCCACGTGTAACGCGTTGCGTCGGGGCATCAGGGGCATGATTGCAACCATGCCTAAGTTGGAATGGTTGCCGATGGTGGCGCAGGTTGTTGATGGGCAGAATATCATTATCAATGGTGGTGAGGATCGGGGTATACGGAAGGGCGAGGTCTATATTGTTAAGGGCGCGAGTACGCCGATTCATGATCCTGTGACAGGGGATGTCATTAAGCTTTTGCCTGGGAGTGAGATTGCGACGGTGAGGATCACGAGTGTGGATGATACTATTTCGAGGGCAGTGGTGGTTGAGGGGGATGCGAGCAACCTGCAGCCTGGAATGGTAATGGAAGGCAATGCCCGGAGAAAATAGGACCCCGGTGCCCCAGAGAGAATAAGACCCCATAGGACCGATGGGACCTATGATGGGATGTGTTATCTTCCTTCGTTACCTTTTGTGAATTCTTTGCGGTAGAGTGCGCGTGTTATTTCACTCAACACTGCTCACTTCATGCTCAATTCGAGGGAGGCGTTGCGGATGGCACCGAGTGAGAGGGCTTTCTTGTAGAATTTTTTTGCCCTGTCTTTATCCGGTGGGTTTGATACGGCGAGTAGCTGAGCCATGTTGAAGTTGGCTTCTTTCAGGTTGGGATTTAATTTAAGTGCTTGTGCGGTTGCCGATTTTGCTTTTGCTGTTTCGCCGAGTGCGAAATGGGCGCTGCCGAGCACGGTATAAGCTTTGGCGTTTGCGCTGTTTTCCTTGATGAGTTCTTCGAGAATATATACGGCGTCTTTGTATTTGCCTGCCTGGCATTGTGCTATGCCGAGGAGGAATCGCACGGTGTTGTCGTCGGGGTTCAGGTTCATGGCCTGCAGTAGAAACATTCTGGCTTTTACGTGTTTGCCTTTTGCAAGCAGGGCTTTGGCGTTGTTGATGGCGTCCTGGATTTGCTGGTTATCTTCGGGACGTGCAATTGTGTTTTTGAGTGGAGTAGAGCTGTTTGAGTTCTTTATTGTGTTTTTGCTGAGGTCTTTCAGTATGGCTTCGATCTGGGTGTTGCAGTATGTGGCTCTGAATCTTACTATATTGACCTGCCAGTTGGGGTATTTATGTGAAAGTGTCCGGTACATGGCCTGTGCTTCGCTATAGAGGCTTATGGCTTCGGTATTTGCGTTGTTATCGCGTTTCCGGTCTGCCTGATTGAGGAGTTCGTGGGCTTGTTGAAACTGTACGGCTGCAGGGATATCCTGCGCATTTGTTGTTAGCGGTATCAGCGTGACTATTGTTAGTATTAAAAGAAGTCTCTTCATTTCGCCGGAATATAGCAGGGAATAGCGCTTGTTTGCAAGCGCTATTAGGCAATATGCAATAGGCAATGGCAATGTGGCAAGGGTGCAGGACACGAAAGTTACCTTTAAGCAGCATTTCGTTGCTCCCAGTATTCTTCGAAGAGTCCTCCGAGAACGGCACATCGAGTTGAAAGAACATTTTGAGCGCCGTCTACATGCCAAAACA
>JAUUYL010000090.1 GCA_030590485.1 Lentisphaerota bacterium
AGAAGAAGGAGTGTAGATGCATATTAACGTTAGTCCCCAAAGGCGGAAGCTCGCTCTTTGCGAGAGTTTCAAGCGCTGAAGAGCGCTCAGATGGGTCGAATGAGTTAAGTTTTTCAATTGTAGTAGTGTTTTCTGTCATAATGCGCAGAACTATAAAGGGACAAGCCTCGGGGGTCAAGGGGGAAGGGGTCATTCCCCATTCTTCTCCATTCTTCCGTTGTCTGATAATTTCAACGCCCAACAACCAACCGACAGGAAGTTCTTTATGATCAAGACGGTTCACGGGGCGGCTATAAGCAGAAGCCGCGCGACCACTGTCCATCAACCATTGTCAACAGTCTGAAAATAATGCTTGCTATTAGGGCTGTTCCGGCTAATATGCACGGACTTTAAAGAAATTTCAGAAAGAGGCAATAATGGGTACAGGCAGAAAATTCAATAAGAAGCCAGACACAAGACCACGTAAAAGCGGTGGAGTGCGCAGGCGTAGAGACGAATTGCACGAAAAGCGCCTTATAGCACTTGGTATGTCCGAGGAAAAGATCAAACATCTTACGTCCAAGGAAATAAGGATTCTTCTTCAGCGGCCGCTCAAGACCGCAGCAATGCTGGCAAAGAGCTAAGAATACCGGCACTGACATGCAAGATACCGTTGCGTTTGTTCAAGTATCGCGCGATCGTTGGCTGAGATATCGTTCTCCAGTCAAAATCATCCAAACAAATACTATACCTGAAGTCTGTTCAGCTTTTTCGAGCGTAGAGCAAGCTGTCGATAAGGGTCTCTATGCCGCCGGTTATATTTCTTACGAAGCTGCGCCAGCGTTCGATTCTTCATTATCCGTACACGAAACATCAGGATTACCTCTGCTATGGTTCGGTCTTTATGAGTCTGTAGAGGAAATCTCTGAGCCGCCATCAGGGAATAGTGATTATTCAACTGGAGATTGGCAGACAAATACTACCGAGAAGGATTATTTAGACTCCATCTCAAAAATAAAGGCCTATATGGAGGCTGGTGACACATATCAGGTAAACTATACCATGAGACTTAAGTCATCCTTTCAGGGCGACCCTTACTCTTTTTTTGATGACCTTCGAAAAGCGCAAAGCGGTAGAAATTGCGCTTTCCTGGATATTGGCGATTACGCTATCTGCTCCGCATCACCGGAACTGTTTCTGGCAATCGATGGTGATTCTTTAAAATCCTGTCCGATGAAAGGGACCGCCTCCCGCGGTCTGGCATGGGAGCAGGACGTGCAAGCTGAAGAGGACCTGCGTAATTCAGAGAAGAACCGCGCGGAAAACGTCATGATTGTCGATATGATACGCAATGACCTCGGCCGTATTGCTGAGCCAGGCTCTGTAGAGGTAACAAGCTCTTTCGATGTCGAACGCTACCCAACTGTTCTACAAATGACGTCCACTGTCCGCGCCAAATCAAACGCATCCATATGCGACATCATGAAAGCAATGTTTCCATGCTCGTCCATTACAGGCGCTCCAAAGGTGAGGACCATGGAAATCATCAAGGTGCTCGAGTCCAGTCCGCGCGGAGTCTACACCGGCGCAATCGGCTGCATGGCACCAGGACGCAAAGCTCTGTTCAACGTTGCAATACGTACTGTCGTCATCGATAAGAATCGTGACGAAGCGGAATACGGTGTTGGGGGTGGAGTGGTATGGGATTCAATCGGCGAGAGCGAATTCTCCGAATGCCTGGCAAAGGCCAAGGTGTTAACCGCAAGGGAGTCGGCCTTTGAACTTCTGGAGACCATTCTCTGGACAGCGAAGGACGGTTTCAGTCTGCTCGACGAGCATTTGGGCAGAATCAAGAACTCGGCGAAGTATTTCGGGATCCCGGTCAATGAGGATGAGCTGATGACGGAACTTATGGAGTTCAGCACGACCATGACTTCCGAAAGATCTCGAGTCAGACTTCTCATCGACCAGAAAGGCATAATAAGCATCGAAGCTGTAGAACTTCCTGCGAAGCCGGAAAATGAATCTTTCACATTACGCCTGGCAAGCGCTCCCGTCGATAGCAGCAATAGATTCCTCTATCACAAGACAACAAACCGGGAAATCTATGAAGAGGCGAAAGCAGGATGCGGCAATTGCGATGACGTCGTGCTTTTTAATGAACGTAATGAAGTCACAGAAACGACCATTGCCAATATCGTAGCGGTCATCGACGGACGCAAAATTACGCCGCCAGTAAAATGCGGGCTTTTGCCGGGAACAATGAGAGCGCACCTGCTCAAGACAGGCGAGATCGAAGAGGGGATAATCACTCTGGAACAGCTGAATAAAGCTACAAACATCTGGGCAATTAACTCCGTTCGGTGCTGGATCAAATCACATGTAGTCTGATTTCAAACCAGAACTGTCCCTCATTCTTCTTTTCAGCCATAATGCTTGATTTGCGTACAAAATCATCCGAGTTCCGCCATGTGGCCTCATTGCCTGCCCACATATTCTCCAGAAGACCCGCATTCGTTTTGCGATTCTCCCTTGTTTACTTCGTCAACGTTCTTGTGCCGTCGGCGTTCATTATATGAGGTGTCAGGGTTATGTTTAATGATCTGATGTTACCTGTTCTTGAGAATCCGGTCAGAAACTTATTGTAGAATTCACGGTTTTGCCCGCCGCCGCCGATTGTTATGGGTTGCCCGTCGCGGGCGGTAACGGTTGTGGATACCTTTGTGAATCGGAAGCGCCTGTACTTTTTACCTATAAGAGTTCGAATCTCAGGTGTGAGCGTAATTGAAATAAGAGGGCCGGAACCCAGCACCTGAACCTTTGCGACAAGAAGCGCGCCGGTACGTTTTGTTTCGAATTTAAAGTCCCAGTCGATATAGCCATGACTACGTCCATAGTAGAATAGCCAATCAGCGTAGGGTATTTCTTCACCTATATGAAGGGATCCTTCTCTTCCGCTTTGAATAAGAATGGATTGCATTGTGCTTAATGTTTCCCTTGTGGTCTGATGCCTGGCTTCAGGTTTGAAGTTATAATGTGTTTTTACGCCATTTTTGCTGATAAAGACCTTTCCTGAGCCTTTTATACCCAGTCCGGAGTCAACGGTCCGGCCGGTTTCGCCCATCATAATATCAAGGCGTACATTAGGGACAGGGTGATCCAGATCTTTTAGTAGACTTGCGATTTGCTTGTGTAGGGTGTCGGTGGTTGAGATGATGAGTTCATTGCCTGCGCTGTATTTAAAAGCCTTACCTTTATCCCCGATTAGAATGTTAATCGGTTCGAGAACTGCGGTAGCGCGAACCCATTTGACAGGATAAGTCTTTACGGTTAATTCATCTTCTGAGTTTGCTATACTGCAAAGAAGAAACAGCAGTAAGATAGTAGCTGTAGATCGCAGATTCACATATCCTCCATTTCCCTATTCGTAGATATTATATTATACGCTGATATTGTTCAATGATATCTCAGAGTTTTCCGCTGTGAGGCTTGACATGGTCTAGGCTTGGAGTAAACTGCCGACTGAATATGAAAAAAGGTGATGACAAAGCTAAGACGTTAAAGATCGACCTTACCGGGTCCAATATGGTTAAAAACCCTGTTGGAGCGATAAGAGAGCTCCCGTTGCATGTCGATAAAAAGCGCGTATCCGGCGGCCTTACGCTGGAAGACCTTCAGGAAACCTATCAGACCATCATAAAATCCAAGGCGATACATTATCCTGTTGCATACCAGTTCGACAGGGAGCTGGGGCGCGGGCATCAGGGTACGGTCTTTCTCAGTGACAGACAGGGCGCGCGCGGGTGCATAACCAAGCACGCCATAAAACTGTTTGATCCAGGCATCTATAATAACCCGGAGGAGTATTGGACGGATATGGGTCGAATTGCGTCGCAGATATCGCAGCTGCATGGCGTGCAGAGTCCCAATCTTGTCATGAGGCATTCTTATGAAGAGACATATGGTATTGGATATGTCCAGATGGAAGCGATTGACGGGATGGATATTCGCAGTCTGCTGAACAAGCAGAATATAGATGTCTTCAAGGAATCCCATTCAAGACGTGACTGGAAAAGATTTTCTGAAACAGTATTTGATATACAAGAAGACCGAGTTGCCTTTCGACCGGCGCTGGTGGTGTATATTTTGCGTCGCGTTCTACGAGGACTTGAGCGTATGCACTCGATGAATTTTCTCCACTGTGACATAAAGCCTGCAAATATCATGATTGACCGACTTGGCAACGTCAAGCTCGTCGACTTTGGACGCGCTGTAATAGAAGGGGAGAAGCTTACGTTTCTGTTGGGCGCGCCAATGTATATGGCTCCTGAAACACATCTTAATAAGAAAGTTGGCACACAGTCAGATCTCTACAGTGTAGGGCTGCTTGGCCTCGAGATGCTTCGGGGTGAACCTCTGGTGAATAGTGACGAGATGAGTGAGGATGAGCTTGTTGCTTTAAAACTGAGTCTACCTAAAGACCTGCCGAGCCTGTTGCCTGCAAGTGTCAAGAAATACAGAAATCTAGTCAGGACAATAAAGCGTCTTCTTCAGCCTTATCCTGAAGACAGGTATGAGAGCGCGTTAGAAGCTGAAGTTGGAGATGATGGGCTTAAGGTTGTCGACAAGCAATTCTCGCAGGGCCGGAGTGCAATTGAGTACGACTTGGAAATCTCCGACTATATGACTCAGCTCGTTGACAAAAAGACCGACCGCATTGAAGTGCCTGACTAGGTCTTTCGACATTTTCTTGACATTCTTTTTGTTTCACCAAATCTTCTGATATGCTACTATGTGAAGGTGATAAGACCTTATATATCCATTTTGATTGCATTGATGTTGCTTCCTTACTGGACATTTTCCGCAGTTTTAAATGCCGATTTCTCTCGATATAGTGTGATTCTCGCCCGTAAACCTTTTGGAATGCCCTCCGCAAAACTTGATTCTCGAGCAGTGGCAAAGGTGGCTCCTGTAGCGCCGAGAGACTCTTTTGTGAAATATATCAGTATGATAGCGATCACCGATGATGAACTTGGCACGAGGGTCGGGTTGTACGATAAAAAGAGCAAACGGAGTTACTTTATAGAAGTTGGCCAGCTCTCTGAAGATGGGATAAGACTGTTGGAGGCCGACTTTAAGGAAGGCGGTGCTCTGTTAAGGAAGGATGGTGAGACCGTAAAGATTTTTATTGATGGGAAGGTGGAAATGCAGGATGGGACCATTGTGAATAATACGTCCGCACTCAGCGCAACACCTGTTATACCGTCGATGACGGGATCAAAGACTGGCACTGGAGGGAAGGCATTATCCTATGTCGAACGGCTCAGGTTGAGAAGGGCGCAGCAGCGGAAGGTGGATGCCGTCAGGATCGAAGAAGCTGCCAGGCGAAAGATTGCCGATGCTGACAAGGAAAAGATGTTGAGATCCTATAACATGGAGCTTATCCGCGCTAAGGGCAAAAAAGGTAAACCTTTGCCCATGGTTTTGACCGCGGAAGAGGACGCGCAGTTGGTTAATGAGGGGGTTTTACCTCCGAGAGGTGAGAAATAATCGTGAAGATACGTAAATGGCTGCTTGTTTCAGTGTTGCTGATTGCTATGGCACTGCCGGCGCTGGCTATGCAGCAAGTCAAACTCGACTTCTCCAGGTACGACATCATCCTCTCCCGCAAACCGTTCGGATCTAATGCAGTTCCGCCACCAGTTTCCGACCATGTTGCGTCTCAGCGGGTGAATCCCGCAAAATCATTTATAAAAGATTACAATATGTGCGCTATCAGAGAGAGTCTAGTTGGCGTAAGTGTTGGATTGGTAAACATCAAAGCCAAGCCGGCAAGGAGCTTCTTTCTGTATGAAGGGGACTCAGAAGACGGTGTATTGCTTGTGGAAGCGAATTTCAGAGAGGAAAAGGCGCTTTTACGAAAAGATGGCGAAGAATGCTGGATATCCATGAGTGGGGCGGTTCGGTCGGCGACCGCTCCTCGCGGAGCGCAATCCCAGCTTTCTGGTAGCTTATTTGGAGTGCAGCGATTGATTACCAGTCGTTTGAAGCAGAGGCGAATCAATACAATTCCTTACAAAGGCCTGACAAAGGACGAGTATAAGATAAAAAGGGCCAGCGGTGAGATTCCTCCACCAATACCAGTCAGCAATTTCCTGAATGGTCATGCATCATCAAGTCATATGACTAGAGAAGAGCGCGAAGTGAAATTGCGTAAGTATAATATGGATTTAATAAGAGCAGGTGGCAAAAAAGGGATGCCATTGCCAATAACGCTTACGATAGAGGAAGATCAGAAGCTTGTTGGCGAGGGTGTTTTGCCTCCAAGGTAGCGTTTAATGACATTTTGAAGACATTTTAAGTACAAAAACATGCAATATTTATGTTGACAAATCTAGCCTTGATGTAATAACATATCATTAGTTAAGGATGAATATATTCGAGTCAGTCGCTTGAGAAGTGTAATTCAGGAGTAGATAAAATGAAAAAATATTTGATAGCTTGCTTGGTTGTGTTGTTGGTTGCGGTTACATGTCTGCGCGCCCAAACGGTTGAAAGTCAGAATGTAGTTGGTTTCTTTAAGGTTGATATTGCTGGGGGTAGTTGGTCCTTGATAAGTGCGCCCATGCA
>JAUUYL010000072.1 GCA_030590485.1 Lentisphaerota bacterium
CGCGTGGAACTTTTATATTACGCCCGCCAAGAATTCCGCCAGTAACTCTCATTCGTATCTCGTATCTCGTACAGCCACTCGCTTAACGCTTAATGTTCGCCGCAACAGCAGCTCCAAACTCACTGCATTTCACCTTCTTTGCGCCTTCCATAAGCCGCTCAAAGTCATAAGTCACAATTTTTCCAGCAATAGTATCGTTTACACCCTTGATGATAAGATCCGCAACCTCTGTCCAGCCCATATAACGGAACATCATCTCGCCGGAAAGAATCAAAGACCCCGGATTCACTTTGTCCTGCCCCGCATATTTAGGTGCCGTACCATGTGTTGCCTCAAAAATCGAGACGCCCGTCTTATAGTTTATATTGCCACCAGGCGCGATCCCGATCCCACCCACACAAGCCGCCAACGCATCGGAGATATAATCACCATTCAGGTTCATCGTTGCTATTACCGAATATTCCGACGGCCTTGTCAGAATCTGCTGCAAAAATGCGTCAGCAATGACATCCTTGACCAACACCTTACCTTCAGGTGCCTGCCAATCACAGTCCTCTGCCACCACGGCGACATCACTGAACTTACGCCTGACCAAATCATAGCCCCATTCCTTAAACGCACCTTCAGTAAACTTCATGATGTTGCCCTTATGCACAAGAGTCACACTCGGAAGCTTGTTTTCCACCGCATAATTGATCGCTGCTTCTACCAAGCGTTCTGTACCCTCGGACGATATGGGCTTTATGCCGATGCCCGAAGTTTCGGGGAACCGTATATTAGTCACGCCCATCTCATCACGCATAAAATCAATCATCTTCTTAACTTCCGGCGAACCAGCTTCCCACTCAACACCGGCATAGATATCTTCCGTATTCTCGCGGAATATCACCATATCAGTCTTTTCAGGTGCCTTCACAGGTGACGGAACACCCTGAAACCAACGCACAGGGCGCAAGCATACATACAAATCCAATATCTGCCTCAATGCCACATTCAGCGACCTGATACCTCCGCCTACAGGCGTTGTCAACGGGCCCTTGATCGAAACAATAAACTCCCTAATGGCATCTGTTGTCTCCTTGGGCAGCCACTCACCATAAATATCATTAGCTTTCTCGCCCGCATAAACCTCTGTCCATGCAACCTGACGCTCACCGCCATACGCCTTCTCAACAGCAGCGTTCCATACTTCCATCGCTGCACTCGTGATATCCGGCCCAATTCCATCACCCTCAATAAAAGGTATTATCGGATTATCCGGCACCACCAGATGCCCATCACTGCCCATTGTTATCTTATCGCCATTTTCAGGCACTTTAATCTTATCGTAACCCATTGATTCTTCCTTATTTATGTATTCAAAAACCGCGCTACAATAAAGAAAACAGGCTCTCAGCGCAAGCCGAAAGCCTGTTTCAATTCAATATATCGTTCTATGCCCTGTTAATCGACTATTATCGATACTTCCGCCGGGAAGAAGTACGTTGTAGCTCCTATAGTCAACAGATGCAGACCATCTGCAACATCAGCTTCCATGTATGTATCAACGATATCGCCAGCTGCGACCGTAACATCATCAGCTCCCGAAACCTCATGCTCTTCCGGCACAGCAGGCGGCTTGATAGTGCACTCTGCATAAGCAGGAACTACGATGGTAAGTGCTTCTACTTCATCATACCACTGTTGCACTGTTCCAGCATATACACCGTAGGCACCAGGAACACCCCCTTCTCCAGGCTCATCACCAGGATTCTCGCCTGGCACATCATTTACTATTACCGCAGTAGTGTAGTAAATGTCACCACCTAGAGTCTTAACCGCACCCTTGATTGTTATACGCATCGACAGGATCGAGCGAAACATGTCATAACTGCCGGCAGGTATATCGCCACCAGCAATCGCGTCAGCCAATTCACCAGGATCAGCACTCGCCAGATCCACAATAGAATCATCATCCTTGATAATAACCCATGTGCCTGCGGTATTGCGCATAGCAAATTCCACAAAGTTCATCTTATAGACTTCAGGCGTACCCAAGTCGTCAAAATCAACCGCAAGCACCGAACTGCTGCTCAGAGCAAACACCGCTAAAATAATTAATGTCTTTTTCATATCTTAATACTCCTTAGTAAATTTGCTCACGTTCCGCGACTTACATTGACTTGCAATGTGCCACCCGCCGAATTACCACCTTCGTCAGCAGTGCGAATAGTCGTACCGGTCCCCAAATCAATGACCTTAACCGAACCAGCACCAACAGAACCACCTGCAGAAACAGCAAGATTCTTTATCTCAACTCGTGCGTTCGCAGGAACATCACCCAGAACATACTCAACAGAGGCACCGCCATAACTAATGACCAGGATATAAGTTCCAGCAGGAACGCCGGAAATAACAAATGTACCGTCATCAGCTGTAGTTGCCGTAAAGCTAGTACCCTTCAGCGTAATTGTAATACCAGCTTTTACACCAGCCACCGTAGTCGTTGGTTCCAGAGCAAAATCAGAAATATTGCCCTGAATCGTTGACGTGCCAGCAGGCGTACCGCTGCTACTACTATGGAACGGATCTTCACATCCGACCATCAAACCAACACCCGCTATTACAGCAAGCACCAGCCCTAATGTTAACCATTTACTATTCATACAGTTCTCCCTTCGTGTTTATGTACAAAAATGCAGGTCATGCGACAAACCTGTCATAACCTTACGCATATATGACCACAATCGTCAAGTATTACTTGATTGTATTCAATAATCCGCCTTTGAGCAGAATGTCTTTCTGGCGCTCAGTAACAACCACTTTGAGCGCCAATTCCTGACCGCTCTCGCCGCATTTGACCACGACCTTGCCGTTGCCGGAAATAGCATCACGCAAACCTTCTATAACCAGCTTGTCACCAGCATTAATCTTTTCGCTATCAGCGCCCTTCACAAAAACAAAAGGAATTATCCCGAAGTTAATCAGATTCGCGCAATGAATACGCTCTATCGATTTGGCTATGACCGCCTTGACCCCCAAGTACATAGGACACAATGCCGCATGCTCACGACTGGAACCCTGACCATAAGAATCACCCGCAACAATAATATTGTGCACTCCTTTGTCCCTATTGGCCGCAGCCCTCTTCGCAAACTCCGGATCGGTATTCTCAAAAACAAATTCTGAATATTTCGCTACATTCGACCGGTATTTCAAGCGCTGTCCAGCCGGCATGATGTGATCCGTTGTTATCTGATCACCAACCTTTATAACAGCCTCTCCGTCAAATTTCTCTGGCAACCCTTCATTGACCGGCACCTCGCCTATATTCGGACCTCGCACGATGTCTACATCAGAACCACTCTTGGGCGGAAAGATAAACATGCTGTCGTCAATATCGAACGCTTTCGGCTGATTGACCTTTGGGTACTTGAGCTCATCCATCAAAGTTGGATCTACAATCCGCCCGTTAATAGCAGCCAATACCGCAATCTCCGGACTCACCAAATATATCTGCGCCGATCCTGTTCCTGAACGTCCCTCAAAATTCCTGTTTGATGTGCGAAGCGATATCCCGTCGGACTTCGGTGACGCATGATTTCCTATACAAAAACCACAAGCACTCTCGTATATCCGGGCGCCGGCATTAATCAGATTCGTCAACAACCCCTCTTTCGCCAGCATCGCCATAACCTGACGTGAGCCGGGCGCAATTCCGAAATCCACCTCCGAATTCACTTTCGTATCCGCAAGTATCTTCGCAACCGTCTTTAAGTCGCGATATGAGGAGTTCGTGCATGACCCTATTATAACCTGATCAATTTTCTTCCCCGCAAGCGACGCAACAGACGAAATGTTTCCGGGCGAATGCGGTGTAGCCGCCAAAGGATTCAGGTCCGCCAGATTGATCTCAATAATCTTTTCATATTCAGCATCCTCGTCCGCTTTAACTTCCGTCCACACATCTCCCCTGTCCTGCGCTTCCAGAAATGTCTTCGTCACTTCATCACTTGGAAATACCGATGTGGTAACACCACATTCGGCGCCCATATTAGTAATCGTTGCACGTTCAGGAACTTCAAGACTCTGAACACCACTACCGCCATACTCAAGCACGCAACCAACATTACCCTTAGTCGACAGCTTCTCCAACACCGCAAGAATAACATCCTTCGCAGTTACCCATTGTTTCAACTTCCCTTTAAGCTCAATCTTTATAACTTTGGGTACCGCCAGAAAAAACGGCCCGCCGCCCAACGCCACAGCCACATCGATTCCGCCGGCACCGATTGCGATCATACCCAGACCGCCTCCCGTAGGCGTATGCGAATCGGAGCCCAGCAAAGTTTTTCCGGGCGCGCCAAAGCGTTCAAGATGCAATTGATGACATATCCCATTACCCGGCCTCGAGAAAACCGCACCGTATTTTGCTGCCATTGATTTAAGATACGCGTGATCATCAGCATTCTCAGGTCCAACTTGAATCGTATTATGATCAATATAACTCACAGCCAACTCAGCCTTGATCTTCTTCACCTTCATGGCCTCAAACTGCAAATATGCCATCGTGCCGGTGGCATCCTGAGTCAACACCTGATCAATCTTTATCCCAATCTCCTTGCCAACCTTCATCTCACCTTCAACAAGATGCTCACTCAATATCTTTTCTACTATGTTCATCTTTTCTCCATTTGCTTTCTATTCGCTAAAAGTCGCGTAGGTACCTTTCTCGGAGTAAACCAGAAAGAATCCTGCTCGTCAAAATATCCGCACCTGATCATATTCAATTTCAACCCGCATCGAACCGCCAGAGCAATTGCATACAGACTGAGCTGCGTAATCACCTTCTCGGGGTTCTCGCGTGCCGCATTAGGTTTATAATCAAGTATCACAACTTTTCCATAGTTGATCTGAAGTATATCAATATGTCCCGCCACCGGCCCTATATGTTTATCGACATAATACACAGGAACTTCCACTGCTACGGTGTTCCTGCCACAAAAAAGAAGATAATCTTCTACCGTCTGATGTCGCTGATGATTAGTCTGAGCCATTGACACCGCATGAAGCATCTGCATATTAAGCGGTTTGAACTGTTGATGCTGAAGACCCGAATTCTTACACAGCTTCAGCTGAGAACAATGATGCGCGTTCTCAAATATCTTATGATCAAACTTCTTCGGTATATCCTCCAGATACTCCGCCAGCCTGCCATAACGGCGCGCAAAAACAATTTTCCCCCGATGATACTTATACCGATATTTCAAGTTGTCATGTGTAAACAAAAATGAGCGAACCAGCGGTCCCGTCGGGTGCAATTTATCGGCAATCTCCAGATACGGAGCCTTGATTTGCCATCTTCTGCCTTTAATTTCAACTGTCCGATTTTCTCGGACGGTTCAAAACCCTCATTTTGCAACTTAGCTTTTAAGTCAGACCAATATTTCCTACTTCTATCTGTTTGTGTCAATACCCCCACAACATCAACTATTGAAAACCACCACTCATCATTAAACCAAGTTCTTCTTATCTGCTTACCCTGAAATACAACTAATGCTTTATCTGACAGATTCATTTTTTGTTTTCCTTTAAATTTATCATCACTTCCATTTGTAACATAAAGAGATTCTTATGTCACGAAATGAAACCAAATCTGGGTCTTCTGGAGAATCTGCGGGCGTTTCAAGTTTCCCAACATCCAAGAACGACGCCTGTCCGCCTCTGGAGGAAAGCTGGTCGTTTAAGTGTAACCAAGTAAGAGAAGGGCTTAAGAGTGCGATTAAGTCTGCGACTAAGAGTTCTGGACTGAGCCATGGCCGCTATTCCTCTCATCCCTACACTTCAGCGTACACTTACTTGGTTACGCTTAAACGACTCGCTTTATCGAGCTCAACTGGCCAAATGCCAGATTCTATTCAATCAGCAATTTCATCTACCCACAGATTTGCCAGAGGAGCCGTATTTAAGTCTTTGGGTTGTTGTGCCTTGGGAGGGGGGGGGGTGACGGAAATGGGGGTGGGGGAAGTTCATGGTTAATACTGTGAATTGAGTTCTCTGGTTTGTCAGACACCGCCGCCTGCAGCGTCTTTAATAACCGTATCCTTCTTAAAAGAATCATCCCTATCAGGATAATCCAACGTTAAATGCAACCCCCTGCTCTCTTTCCTTGTCTGCGCCGAACGGATAATCAATTCCGCAACATCAGCTATGTTTCTCAGCTCTAACACATCCGCCGTAACAAGATAATCAAGATAGTATTGTCGTATTTCCATGCGAAGATTACGAATCCTCCGCAGCGCGCGTTCGAGACGTTTATCCGTTCTCACTATTCCAACATAATCCCACATGCAGGTACGAACTTCATTCCAGTTGTGCTCCAATACAATAGTCTCATCACTTGGCACCGCATCACCAAGCTCCCAATCCGGAATATCAACCCCATCACATACACCTCTGTCTATGTTTTGCGTGAGTCTTTTCGCCAGCAGGCTGGAACAGACAACCGCTTCCAATAAAGAGTTACTCGCAAGCCGATTTGCACCATGCAACCCTGTGCAGGCAACTTCACCACATGCCGACAAGCCAGGCAACATCGTAGCTCCATCAAGTCCCGCCTCGATTCCACCACAAAAATAATGGGCCGCCGGCACTACAGGAATCAAGTCCCTCGACATGTCTATTCCGAAATCCATACACTTCGAATAAATGTTCGGGAACCGCCTCCGCACAAAGCCGCGCCCTCTATGCCTGATATCGAGAAACATACATTCGGTACCCCTCATCTTCACTTCGGTATCTATCGCCTTCGCAACAATATCTCTCGGCGCCAACTCACCACGTTCATCGTACTTATACATAAACTCTTCGCCATCGGCATCGACAAGCTTGGCGCCTTCACCACGTACAGCCTCACTAATAAGAAACGAACCGGCCGCTGGATGATAAAGACATGTAGGATGAAACTGTATAAACTCCATGTTCTTAACAGGCACACCAGCACGCCAGGCAATAGCAACTCCGTCACCTGTAGCAATATCAGGATTGCTGGTGTAAAGATAAACCTTCCCTCCACCACCGGTGGCGAGAATTATATGAGGAGAACGAACGGCAAATATTTCCCCTTTACTCCGATCTAACGCATAAGCCCCAATACATCTATTGGACTGTGGCGCGTCACCTACCCCCTGCCCCCTGCCCGTCCCTTGCTCTTGGATCCAACCAGTTGTTATCAGGTCTATAACCATACATTGCTCGATGATGGTTATGTTTTCCGATGCGGAGGCCTGTTCAAGTAAAACATCCTCTATCTTGCTGCCCGTAATATCACCGGAATGAAGCACTCTCCTGTGCGTATGGCCACCTTCCTGACCTAAATCATAAGCCCCCTTCTTATCGCTCCCGGAAAATTTCACGCCAAAACGTTCAAGGGCAGCAATCCGCTCGGGTCCAGCCTCAACAATGCTCCTGACCGCAGCCTCGTCACACAACCCACCGCCCGCACCTAGTGTGTCCTGTATGTGGGCCTCGAAACTGTCTTCAGAATCAACAACACAGGCGATTCCACCCTGGGCATAATTAGTATTGCTGTCCGCACTACGCTTCTTGGTCAGCACAAGGACCGTGCCGCGCTTCGATAAATCTATCGCGGTCATCAAACCACCGATACCACTGCCCACAACAACAAAATCACTATCCAATATCTTCATATGCCATCCACGCCTCACGTTTCACGTGTCCCATCTCCCGCTTCACGCTTCACACTTCTTTATCTGTGAAGGGAAGCCAGATAGTTTCCCCTCTTTCCCACAGTCCACAGTCCTCCAGTCCCCCTGTCCCACAGTCCACTGTCCACAGTCCACAGTCCTCCCCTACTCATAAATATACACCGGGCGACCAGTCAACTCCAACTTGTCGTCCTTGACCTTGATCTTCACCCCAAACGCATCTGTAACACTCTTAAAATCAAAGGGTATTTCAAACTCTTTCTTATCCAGAGTCGTATATACAATCGATACATTGCTCCCACTTCCTGTCTCAAAATCAAATACACATACGCCAGGATTCTCTGCTTCAAGTTGTGAGTCCCGCCCGGTAAACGTAGCATTCCCAAGCATCCTTAAGAAATGCTCCAGGATTGCAAATCCCGCCCTTTCACGCCACATATCAGGATCAGAATCATCCAGCAATCCATAACCCCTGGCGACAAGACGCCACCAATAAACCCTGTCTACCATCCCGGAGCAGACCGCCAGCAAAATGTACCTGAGCATATAATCAGCATAATCATCTTCACTCACGCATGGATCGGTCTCTCGTGGCTGAGGCGACTCGTACGGTGAACATACAGGAGAATAGACACCCGCGCCCTTCAACGGCCAGTTCACCTCAGAAACAATAAACCTGTCATCGCAACAGTCAGCACACCGGGCAATCGCACGAGCCAACGCAAATTTCTCAAGAGCGGAATAAGGGCCCTGCCTATTCTCAGGAGCGCCGCGCCGATCGACATACAAATGATGAGACAACGCACTAAATCTCAATGCCTTCGGCACCGCACGCAATACGGCCAGAAGAAATGGATATTCAAAGTCTATTACCGCCGGCCCAATAAAACTCACATCGGGGTTCTCTTCCTGAATCTTCACAGCAACATCCAGCATCCTTAAATATTCTCTAATATCCCATACACCCCACTTCACCCTGTTAATCGCATGACCCAACTCGTAATACTCGACTTGACCCGACGTTTTATCCAGCACATATCGAACAAAGTCTCCCCATAATTCCGGATCCTTTGCCGATTTCCTGTCCTGTACAAGAGCAACAGATACTTTTCTTTCCTTTCCGGCCAGACTCGTCACCACCCCCGCCGCCAAATCCCATTGCTCCCTGCCTTTGTGATGGTAAAACCTGATGAGAACCGGTATCCGGCTAAGTTTGTTCAAGACAGCCAACTCCACTTCAACCTTATCCCCACCCGGCTCAATGGAAACACCAATCCGATCTTTCATAGACACCGGCGAGCTCCAGCATTTCTCCAACAACGCCTTGTATTCACGCCTGACACCTGGCAGCGCGGATAATGTCGCAACTGCAATACGCCAGAACTGAGCTTTTGAATACAGTGCGTTTCTATCTTTAGAACTCAATGTGTTAATCGGCTGACCCGATCTCTCATCCCAGACCCACATGTCTTGATGATCAGGATATGTAGAGCCCCCTTCTTCTGCTGCCTGTTGCCTGTTGCCTGTTGCCCGGCGTCCAATCCAACGGATTGGATGCCTTACATTTCGCGTAGCGCAGTGGAACGCATAGCGCTTCCGATAAAAACTCTCCCATTTATGAAAACTATCCGGAGGAATGGCGCCAGCATAATACATATCCTTAAAAACCCTCAGGAGTTCAGACGGAAGGTTTAACCTAGAGATATCCCGTGCCCTCTGCCGCGAAGACAACTTCGTCCGAAGCCGAGCCCTATTCAAATCAATAAACTGAACTTTTTCCCAGGATGATTTACCCGACCTGTACAAAAGTATGTTCTGGTTGCCAAGATCATTGTGCTGAACCCCAGCGCGATGCATTTTCGTAATAGCTGTCGCCACCGTTTCAAACAGATCCATGAACTTACCGCATTCGGGTTCCTCATGGTACAAGTTTATGAGCTCATCTCCAAAACTTGTCTGATACTGCTGAAATTCAGAAATATAATAACTCTCAACAAGCCGTAAACCTTCCCACCGCTCAAGATATGCCACCGGAAACGGAGTGCCGACATTCTTACGGTACAACAGTGACGCCGCATCCCATGTCCTGCGTGCCTTGCTGCCCAGAAAACTGTCGACCATGTCCTTAAGCAGAAACTGCCGACCAAACGATTTTACAACCAGTTCGCGGCCATCGACTTTGACTCTAACATTCAGGTTGCGGCCCGACGCGATTACTTCCGCTTCCGGTCCTTTGATGAGGTCTGCAATGCGCCCAAGCTCATTCAGATAAACCGGAACACGGTAATTATCCGCTATCAGCCCCCTGTATTCCCCAATGCTATAGTCCTCTATTACGCTCTCTTTCATAGAATGCCCAGAATCTACCACACCAGCCTTTCATTGTCCATAGCGAGACTTTGAGATGCTTTTGCGTAGCAGTGTAAAGAGAAAAATTCAACCGCGAATAACACAAATGTACACGAATAAAGCCCAGCAGCATTGCGCTTCGCGCACTATACAAGCTCACAGGGCATTGATATTGCAAGCTGGCTGGCATGTTCAATGCCCTGTGAGCTTGTAGCCCGATGATCATCGGGCTGTGCTGCTGGGCTTAATCTGATGCATTTCCCATTCGGGAAAATTAGTGTTATTCGTGGTTACTTATATTATATTCGGAAAATACACATTCTTCTTGATGGTACCGTCTCGCGCTGTTGATCATTTCGGCCGACACAAACACTACACACAACGGAAGTTGCTTTAGAAACCAGACTTTGCTACTTTTTTGCTTGTTGAACTATGAGCAAGAAGAAAAACAGAAATAAGACCGAGGTCATCCCGCGTGTGCCACTACCCAACAGGGAAAGTCACGATACGGGCACTACATCTAAGCCATCCGACTCTGCCGAAGCCAAAACAGTCAGAATCGATATAGACAACACAAAGCCTGAGACAAAGGTCATTAAGAACGTTCTCCCTGTAGAACTCGACGAACAGTACTCTGTGCTGAAAAAGATTGGTGACGGCGGAATGGGCGTCGTCTACCTCGCGCAAGATAACAAACTCGGCAGATATGTCGCCATCAAGCGTTTGAACAAATTCAGCATGTCTCACCCCTCAATTAAGCAACGCTTTTTCCAGGAAGCAAAGATTGTTGCCGGTCTGACCCATCCTCATATAGTTCACATCTACGCTCTTGACGAAGATGACAAAGGTCCATTCATTGTAATGGAATATATTCCCGGTCCTCCCGACCGTTCTCCGAACGCAACCCCTCCAACTCCATTCAGCCTGGTTGAGATAGTTCATCAAGATGGCCCTATGTCAGTTCCCGACGCCGTCGACATGATGATAAAGATATCCAAGACCATCGAATACGCTCACCGTTCCGGGGTGATACATAGAGATCTCAAACCATCCAATGTTCTTCTGGACGAAAGCTATGAAGCTAAGATAGTGGATTTCGGACTTGCCAGAAAATCAAACCCCGACGTCAAGAAGTTGACTGCGCCCGGAGAGAAAATGCTATCCTTGGGCTACGGTGCGCCAGCACAGGA
>JAUUYL010000092.1 GCA_030590485.1 Lentisphaerota bacterium
GGAGCCGGGGGTGCAGCGGCAGGTTGAGCCAGAAGAGGAAGAGAGGCTACAATCCAAACCACTTGCCAACCATATCACACCTTTGGTTCAGGTACAGCGACAAGAGGAACCTGAGAAAGAGGAAGAAACGCTTCAGGCCAAACCGCTTGCCGGAGAGATCACTCCATTGGTTCAAAGGCAAGTCGAGCCAGAAGAGGAGGAAGAAGAGCTTCAGGCGAAGGTAACTTCAGGTCGTATCTCTGAAGTTAATTCCAATCTCGAATCCAATATTCAGTCGCTTAAAGGAGGAGGCCAGCCTTTATCAGAAAACGACCGCACCTTTTTCGAGCCGCGGTTCGGCCGTGATTTCAGCCAGGTGCGGGTGCATACGGATACTCGGGCAGCGGAATCGGCGCGAGCGGTGAATGCGCGGGCATATACTGTGGGACAGGATGTGATGTTTGGTGCAGGGCAATATACAACTAAGACAAGTGTTGCATAGAAGGTGATTTAATGGGTGAAATATCAAGACTGTATGCTAAAACACCAGATGTACAGAAATCGAATTCTGTTCTTCGAATTCAAAGGACAAAATCTTCTCAAGCAATAAAATCTCCTGCTGACAGAATCTTATTTCTCCAACGAACCATCGGCAACCAGGCTGTGCAGCGACTCATCAAATCAGGGACCCTGCAGGCCAAACTAAAGATCGGCCAGCCGGGGGATAAGTACGAGCAAGAGGCGGACCGGGTGGCGGATGCTGTGATGCGGATGCCGGAGATGCAGTGGCAAAAGGAGGACGATGAGGAGGAGCTGATTCAAACCAAACTGCTTGCAGAAGAAGGCACAAGTGGATGGCACGATACTATAACTATCCAGTGCCAGCTCGCCTCAGATGAATCGTCACGGGATAAACGTTCCAACAACCAATCCAACAACTTGATGCGACCACTCAGTAGCGCCGAGAAAGCGGAGCTAAAAGATATAGTTAGCAGGGGTGGCTCGATTATGGCTTGGCTCACTGGAGAAAGGAAGAAAGATATCTCAATATTAGCAGAGTTTATTATTTGTCAAAGGAATGACGCAAAGCCAATTCCTGAAGAGCCATACAAGAGCTTCTGTGTCTTTGGTGGGCTATTAGGTGGTATCCCCGACTTTGATACATTCCGCGACAATATTGTCGTGCCAGCATATGACGCGATTCTAGATATTTATTTTTGGAAAAAATCTGCCAATCTCAGTTCCATCCGTATCGCTGTCGTTACCACAGCCCTTTCCCAGATGGGGACCGTGGAGGCTCAAGCTCCAGAACAAACCGGATCAAAATTCCGCAAGGGCTGGCAGAACCTAGACAATTATTTCAGTCTGGCCTATGGGGGAGAAGGGGATGGCAAGTACCATAGTAATAATGTTAAATATCTCGTCAAGCCTCTTCAGCACTGGTGCGGTATTTTTACTGTATGGGCTTATAAGAGAGCCGGAGTGAACATTGGAAACTGGAAAATGGGGAAAGGGATTAGCGGTGTAAATAACATAATACAAGTTAAAGGAGATGTGAAACCGGGTGATGTCGGTAACATCGAAAATTTACAGCATCATTTCATGGTTGTTGAAGTCAATGGTGACAATCTCGTTACCATAGAGGGTAATACTGGTGGAGGAAAGATAAAGAAGTATAGTATTGGACATATAATGCAGAAGAGGATATCAAAAACAAATGGTGGTTTTTATAGACCTGACAGTTTTGTATAATCTGTATTATTCAAGGTGAAGGATAGAAGACAAACAAGATCTATTGTTCGAATGAAGTTAATATTCCAACTAAATTCATTCCTCTCCCTATTCCTACTTTCGTGAATTACAATATCTCATATCACTGCAGTTTTACAGAATAAATTCAAAAGAAGATAGTGAAATTGCACAGGCACTTGAGGAGCAGATGTTGATTGGTCAAAGATCCAGGGTAATTGACAAAACATCACTGGTTCCAGGGAAGAAGCTGCAAGTTTCCTTTTGCTCTGTCAAGACAGGATGTGTAGAAGGGTGTTATCAGGTGGGAGTTCGGCAGGCCTTATCTAATAGCTCACGGTGCTGATGGTTATTGCGTTCATCCAGACATGGAGAGTTACAAGTGTACGGTGTGGGAACACCGGCCTGTACTCTGCCAGGGATTTGACTGTGAGAATAATGAAGAATGGAAGGTATAGGCGGATTATGGGGAGAAATTGTATTGTGGCTCTTCGCTAATTCATGTGGGTAACTTAAAATATTATGCCAAGATCTGAACAAAATGTACGAATCCGGTAGGTGATAAAAGATGGGTGAAGGAGTTGGCCTAACTGTAAAAAAGCCAGAGGTGAATAGGGATAATTCGGATTTACGAATGCGAAAGACTGATCATCCTCGATCTGTGAATCCTTCGGTTAATCGAATCCTGTTCCTTCAAAGGACTGTGGGGAATCAGGCTGTGCAGCGATTGATGAAGTCAAAGGCTTTGCAGGCTAAGCTTAGGATCGGGCAGCCCGGCGATAAGTACGAGCAGGAGGCGGACCGGGTCGCGGATGAGGTGATGCGGATGCGTGAGCCGGGGGTGCAGCGGCAAGTAGAGGAAGAGGAGGAGGAAGAAATACTTCAGACAAAACCGCTTGTTGATCAGATTACACCATTGGTCCAAAGACAGGTTGAAGAAGAAGAGGAAGAAGAGATGCTTCAAGCAAAGAGCAGGGAGGATGCAACTTCTGAAGTTTCTTATGGTCTTGAGTCGCAGATTAATGCGATCAAAGGCGGCGGGCGGCCTCTGGCGGAATCTGAGCGTGCTTATTTTGAGCCGCGGTTTGGAGCTGATTTTGGCCAGGTGCGGGTGCATACTGATGCGCGGGCGGCTGATGTGGCGCGGGCGGTGAATGCTCGTGCGTTTACCACAGGGCGGGATGTGGTGTTCGGGGCGGGGGAGTATTCACCGGGAACAATTATAGGAAATCATCTGTTAGCCCACGAACTAACCCATGTGATTCAACAGCGTATTCTTATCGGCAACCGTGCCAGGCGAGGCAATTCGTTTATTAGACCAAGCCATACTGTATATCCACTCTTACAGTTGCAACGATTAATTGGCAATCAGGCCGTACAGCGTAGCATACAATCCTGTGACGAACAAACCTTGGCCCAAGAAGTCGAGGACACCGTGAATCAAGTAAAAGATAGGGCAGACGCTATTGTTAAGGACCCTGTTGAAAATGAAGACACTGACAATGAAGCTGAGTTTCTACTTGGTTATACGCAATGCGACTTCCTTGACGAGCGTATCTCCTACGAGGCTCAGTACGCGCTCTATCATCTGTACAAGCACGGGGGCATAAACCGCGGCGATGCAGTTTCAATGCTAGGTGCTGTCAAGAACGGCCAGATACAGGGTATCTATAAAGAGGATCAGGGTAAACCAGCGTTAATGGCGCGGCGCCACGAAACATATTGGTGGCACCTGATACCCCAAGGGCAAGGAGCAATCGTTTTTGAACCGCAAATGCCGCAGATGATGGTCTTCAAGAACAACATAGCCAATAATCGTGCAGACTTGGCTGATGCTCTCCTGTCGGCGTGGGAAGGCTCATCACTCGACCAGCAAGCGATCATCATTCCACCTCCTTCACTTCAACCATGTCCAATATCGATTGTCCTTCCAGAAGATAGGATTATTGTCTTTCCACCCGATGAAATTCTCGGTAAGCTACCCCCGCTACCTCCTCAGCCCAAACCCCCACCATCAACACCAACACCAAGCATCTGTGACGATCCGGAACGCGATTTTGAGCACTGCAACAAAGGTTGCTCGGACGTGTCGGGTGAGCCATCGGAAGGGGGGATGGGGTGCAAACTCGGTTGTTTAGCGGCATTTATCATAGCGAAGTGGTGGTGTGACTAGGACGCTATCATTACGGAAGCGAAAGTGAAGGAGAATATGAAGGAATCGGATAGGGCCCTTGAACCTCGGTAATCCCCACAAAATCATACGTTATTTCCCTGGTTCGAGCGGAACTGATAGGGATTTCAATTATTAGGCGTGCACAATGCGGCCAACCGCATCAATGAGCCGGGGTTCTTGACAAGTTGGCATAAGAGGGGGTCCCGAATGTCCCACTTGGCCGACTCATGTACGCCGCCTTAGAAAAGTGTCGCCATTGTTGACACTTTCTAGGAATGGGGGACGGGCTTGGCTAATTGGACATATTATGATATGGATGCAGATGTCATATTGCAAAGAGGTCATACATGCCACGACAAGTCAGACTGGATGCGCCGGAAACCCTGCATAATGCCAGTATCCGGGGAATTGAGCGTAAAGAGATAGTAAAAGATAATCACGACAGGCAGAATTTTGTTTATCGTGTGGGACGATCGCTTTGGAAACCGGAACGTTAATCTATGCCTGGACGTTGATGACCAACCATGCACATATTTTTTTGATTCGCTTCAGATTGTACTTCGATATGAGCCATCTGACCTCCTCCGGCGTGCCCCCCAACCCCGTGCAGAATTGCCACCATCGACCGGGCGAGGCGCTCCAGCGAAGCCTGAAGGAACTGGAGCCCCCGCACCTCGCGCAGCCGGACCGCCTGCTTCTACGACGCCTTCGCCCAAATGCGCCCTGGCGTGCGGTTCCACTCATCAGATGACATCACCCGGGACGAGGGTGCCCTCATATCGCGCAAACATCGTGCGTGGCATATCCGGGGGTGCCGCCATGCCGAATACGCTGATGGCGACATCCTGCCAGCGCTGCCTGAAACGATGATTGTATGAGAGCGCCGCCCGTTATCTCATGCGATCTCCGATCTTCGACTCACAGGAGATCATGGCAGGTTACCCGAGTTTCTATGATACCGCACCGCACCCCTGCTGACCCGTAAAACTGCGTAATCTCGATAACATGCGGCAGAGAACGCAAAAAACCAGTGCCGCATACGTTGCGATCGGCTGGGGCGCCCAATGCTTTGCGCAACCACAGTCCATTCCGGATATGCTCGAGACGGTCTCGTTACGATCACCGTCAAAGCCTGCTGCAGCGCATCCTTGTACTATGGCTATTTGATGGAAGGCGTGGCTTGCACTCCTTAAGAGCCGCCTCGATTAGTTTGCATATGGGCTTCGGCTAGACCGGATCGGTGGCGAATGCTATTGATGCAAGGGTGTGCCTGGTGCATTTACACACAGAAGAATCCTGGTATATGTGAATAACTCAATTGGACCGGATTGCTACGTGGCAATTTCGGGTCTATTAGGACAAGGACAGAGAACCTTATACGGCAGATCCGAACCGGAAATCCGAACATTAGCCACTACAAGACGACTTATAGCAAAACTACGCACACTTGAAAGTGCACTGCCGGGGGGTCTCATGACCCCTTACTTCATATAGATCTTATCAACCTTTAAAATAAAAACACTCATTCATTAAACATATCGAGTGCATTTGACAAACCTTCTTCAAAATCATTAACTGTAATTCTTGATCTTATACCTCTTGATGTGAAAAGCTCCATCATCTCACCAACTGACAAATCAGCCATCTTAGCAGCTTCACCTATTGTTATTTTTTCTTCTGAAAATAATTTTACTGCCATCTCTTGTGCCAGATCATGAATACCATATAACAGTACTTGCTGAAGCATATATGATTCATCTATTGGTTCATACTTCTTAATAAACTCAAATGAATGAAACACTTTCTGTGGAATCTCTATTTCAACCATTTATCTCACTCCTGATTCTATTGATCAATTCTTTATTATACCATCCGAACTCTTCAAGACGATCAAGTGATGTGTTTGCTTTTTCATTAGATATATGATTATTAGTGTGCATTGCTAATAGAATATCTAGTGCAGTTATGAATTTTATACCTAAAATTCGACATGCATTGATTGCTTTCTTATCGTCACATAGCAAATATTTTACATTAAGATCAAGGCAAAGTGCTATTGCATCACTTTCCCCGGAGTGAATACTAAAAAAATCCTGTATATTTCTTAATGATTCATTATTAGTCTGTCTGACTTGGATTTTTTCATCATACACCAGTTTTTCAAGCAAATATGCATCATATTTCCCTTTTTTTACTCCTTTACGTATTGTTTCATCATAAACTGTTTCAGGAATTATAAGTGAAAAACCTGACACAAACAACTCGATTAATTCACATTTTGCAAGTAATATAAGTGTTGATGAGTCAGATATTATCATAACACTACTATATGACTATTTCACATCATAATATTATCTATAGACTCCACAACAGACCAC
>JAUUYL010000012.1 GCA_030590485.1 Lentisphaerota bacterium
CAAAACAGGTGTAGCCTCTCCCTGATCGGCTGAGCCTGGCAAATTCTTGATGACCATGCCTAATGCTTGGTAAATTCATGCAAAACACGGTTGCGAAGGATGATAATATTTGGCATTCTTTATTAATTGTCTGTCCCTTGTATTTTGTATTAATTGTCTGTCCCTTGTATTTGTCGGTGGTGTATGGTTCTCGGACCCATAAGGTCCCTATGGACCTGAGAGTCGAAGTATCTCGGCAGAGGGCTGAAGCTACGCCCGTACATCTTTATTCATATTCGCATATGTATGCGGAGTCTACGGAGGTCTTTACTTTTAATGTTGAGCCAGCGGGGACGTCGAATGATGCGCCTATGCCATAGTCTTCCCATTCTGCCTCGTCTTCGTAATAGACCGAGATCTCACCAAGAATGACTGTCATTATCTCTGTTGTTTCTGTCTCAAAATCGTATTCACCAGGCTCCATTACGCCCACGGTTTTTCTGCCATCAGTCGTACTCAGTTCCAACGACTTTACGTTTCCCTCGAAATACTCATTAACCTCAACCACGATCATGCTCCTTATTAATTAGTTTGTTGTTATCAACAATTGTTGTGTTTAAATATGAAGCGGTAACCATATAGAAATTTCAGGGAAATGCCAGAGATAAATGCTGAATAATGACAGACCGCGCGTTGGGTTAAGATTTTGTTTAAAACTGGCAAACAGGGGGTGGATTTAGTACAATGATTACGGGGAGAAAGGAGGTGATGAGATGTTGATGAAGGATAAAGATTCACAGCGTGGGCGTGGTGATATGGCGTCGAGATGGATGAGTCCAGGAATGCGAAATGGCAGTTTTGCTTCTCCGCGGCATTGTGGTGCGCAGAGTGAGCATGGCTGGTTCTGGGCGATGGCACATAAGTCTGTCAGACATCATTAGTCCGTGTTTTTAGCAATCCTGAGTTGCTGGTTCGAGATGACTGTCCTGTTCCTTGCAGGATAATCACCCTGTGGGTATTTGTATACTTTTGCCATTTGCTATCTGCATGTTACGCCTGTAGGATGCTGTTCCTTAAAGACACTGGGAATGTGGAACTAAAAAAAGTTTCTGCCCGAGCAAGGTTGTGGTGGTTGAATTAAATAATGGAGAATGAGAAATGAGAGAAGTATCTTTTGAGCGTAATTATGTTAAACATCCGGCTGGTTCCTGTCTGGCGGCATTTGGTGACACTAAGGTCATTTGCACGGCAAGTGTGTCGAACGATTTGCCGCCTTTTCTGAGAAACTCAGGAAAGGGTTGGGTAACTGCTGAGTATGCGATGCTTCCTGGTAGTACTGGCGGCGGACGCAAGAGACGTGATGGCGTCAAGAAGGATGGGCGTAGCACTGAAATACAGCGATTGATAGGCCGTAGTCTCAGGGCTGCTATTGATATGGAAAAGCTGGGCGAAGTGAGTATAACCATAGATTGCGATGTCTTGCAGGCGGATGGAGGTACGAGAACCGCAGCCATTAGTGGCGGATGGGTAGCGCTCTATGATGCTTTGCGTAAAGTTGCGGAGGAGCAAGGCAAGTCGGGTCCAGAATATTATCTACTCGGTCAGGTTGCGGCGGTGAGCGCCGGTATTGTTGATGGCAAGATTATTTGTGATTTGGATTATGCAAATGATTCTACTGCGGAAGTGGATATGAATGTGATCATGCGTGATGGCGCGCTGGTTGAAGTCCAGGGCACTGGTGAGCAGGGTGTCTTTTCCCGTGAAGATCTGGATTCGTTACTCGACGCATCTGCTGCGGGCATCGAGATTATTATGAAAAGACAGCTGCAAGCCTTAGGAATAGGCACTTAGCAGGTCTGCTTTTATCGTTTAAACGAGAAAAATCTGTCGACATAGATCTGTTTGCCGTTTTCTGCACGCTAACCACAGCAATCACCCCGGTACGGCCATATATTTGGAACCGTTGCTCTTACCACTTGTCACTTGACAGTCTGATGGTGCGGAGGCATAGTGTTTCGCAGGAGAAATGAGAATGATAAAGGCGAAAATAGTGGGTGCAGGGGGTTATGGAGGAGTGGGGCTTCTCGAGTTACTTTTGGGGCATCCTGAAGCGGATGCGGTGGAACTGGTGGATATCGATAATGCCGGTACGCCGATAGCCAATCTGTATCCACACTTAAAGAGTTTCACTGATTTAGTTATAACTGATTCAGCTTCTGAAGATGTGGACGTTGTTTTTATGGCAACCCCCGACGGGGTGGGCATGACTCTCGCCAGTGATGAGCTGGAGAAGGGTGCTAAGGTAATCGACTATAGCGGTGATTTCAGGTTCAACACGCCTGAAGCTTATTCGGAGTATGCTTCAAGGATAGGGTTGGATACGGATCATCGTGCGGAAGCATTGCTGAAGGAGGCGGTTTATGGATTGCCTGAACTGCATCGGAAGGAGATTGTGTCCGACACGAGGGTGATTGGTAATCCAGGGTGTTTTGCTGTGAGCTGTATTCTTGGTCTTTCACCCGCGCTTAAGAACAGTCTTATTGAAAGCGATGGAATTATTTGCGATTGCAAGACGGGTGTTTCTGGTGCTGGAAAGAATCCCAGTCCGGCTTTTCATTATCCCGCAAGGTACGACAACATGAATGCATATAAGCTGGCAGGGCATCAGCATGTGTGTGAGATTGAGCGGGAGCTCGGAATACTTGCGAAAGCTGATATAAAGGTGACTTTCACGTCTCAGGTGGTGCCTGTTTGCAGAGGTATCATGTCGACACTTTATGGGAGCATGCGGGAGAGTGTCAGTGAGTCTGATGTTGTTGAAGCTTATCAGACTTTTTACAGTGATGATAATTTTGTCAGGGTGTTTGGAAGTGATGTCTCTGTAGGCAGCATGGATGTAAGGGGTACCAATTACTGTAATCTCGTGGTGAGCGTTGATGCGCGGACCGGCAAGTTGCGGGTTGTTTCCTACATTGATAATCTGGTCAAAGGTCAGGCGGGATCGGCTCTTCAGAATATGAATCTTCTGTTTGACCTCCCTGAGACTGCGGGATTGTCTTCACCTGGAAGATATCCATAAGAATAAATGATGGAGATAAATGATGGCGTCAAGTAAGCAGAAAAAAGGTTTGGGTCGTGGTTTAGGTGCCCTGATAAAGGATGAGACCCCGCCGCGCATTACTGTACCTGCTGGAGATAATAAGGGTGGTGCGCAGGAACTTCCGATCGAAAGAATCTCGAAGAATAAGATGCAGCCCCGAAAAAAGTTTGACGAGGAAACTCTTGCTGAGCTGATGTTGTCGGTCAAGGAACATGGAATTCTGCAGCCGCTTTTAGTTCGGGCGGATGGTAATGATTATGAGCTTATTGCTGGCGAGCGCCGTCTCAGAGCCGCGACTGACGCCGGTCTTAAGAAAGTTCCTGTTGTAATCGTGGAGGCTTCTGATGGCGTTGCCATGGAAATAGCGATGGTGGAGAACCTTCAGCGTGAGAACCTGAATATACTCGAGGAAGCCATGGGCTACGAGGTTCTTGCGGAGAAGTTTAATTTGACGCAGGAGCAGATAGCTGAACGGGTTGGTAAAGCCAGGGCCTCGGTTGCTAACGCAATCAGAATTCTTTCATTGCCGGCGGAAGTTAAGGGCTTTATTGCGTCAGGAGATTTAAGCGCGGGTCATGCAAAGGTTCTAAATGGGCTGGATATCGAGCAGGAGCAACTTCTTTATGCCAGGCGCGCGGTCAAGGAGAACTTGTCGGTGCGTAACCTTGAGAAACTCGTCAATAAAGCCAAGCGAACTCCTGCGAAACCGAGAGCTTCGCGGGAAGATATTCCTCGCGCGCATCTTTCTTATTTGTCGGATAAATTGCACGGGCATTTCGGAACTAGTATACGTGTAACGCCATGTAGGACATTCGCTAATGGTAAAAAGGGAAAAGGCTCTTTAGAGATCGATTATTTCTCAAATGATGATCTCGACCGTATTCTATCGCTCATGGGGATAGACGGCGAGTAATACGAATTGATGAGTAATGAATGACGAACGGTGAATTTAATGAAGTCGCAGGTCCTCATTCGTAATTTTCTTAGTTTCATAATATTTTCTTCCTGCCTCATGGTGTCCTGTTCTGAGCGCGAAGTTTCACCACATTATATCCACATTGATTCTAGTGTTTTGTCTGGTGAGGGTGCGTTTCAGGAGGTCGATGACTTCGTGGCGCTTGGACCGCGTGTAGCCGGAACGCCGGGTGGGGGGAAGGCCGCAGGGTACCTGGCGGATAAGATGAAGGCACTTGGACTGTCAGTCACTGTTGATGAGTTTAATGCGGAAGTCCACAAAGAGAACGTGACGTTCAGGAATGTGACAGCTCGTTTGCGGGGGAGCGGAGACGGTATTGTTGTGATAGTTTCTCATTTTGATACGAAAGCGGGAATAAGTGAAAAGTTTGTTGGTGCCAATGATTCAGGATCAAGCACTGGCCTGTTACTTGAGCTTGCTAAGATTCTGAACGAAGTACCGGCATTACCGTATGATATTATCTTTGCTTTTTTGGATGGAGAGGAATGCAGGCGCAGGTATAGTGATAAGGACGGTTTGCACGGAAGTCGGCGGCTTGCGGGGAAGTTGAAGCGAGAAGGTGATGCGGCTAAGGTTCTGGCTGTAGTGGTTTTGGATATGATCGGTGATAGGGATCTTTCTGTCACGTTGCCCAGGAATTGTTCTCCAGAATTATTAGGTATGGTTTTTGACGTGTCAAAAAAGCAAGGAGTGCGGGAAATGTTCTCGCTGGCGAAAGGGGATATTCTGGATGATCATGTTCCCTTTATTCAGGCGGGTATGCCGGCGGTTGATCTTATTGATTTCAGCTATGGCTCCAGTAAGGCCGCAAATGACTATTGGCATACGGACGAAGATACAATGGATAAGATCAGTGCGGACAGCTTACAGACCATAGGGCGTATTGTCATAGGACTGCTCAACGAGTTGATGGATTTATGAAGATACTTGTAATAGGCGCCGGATTTGACCGTTCAGAAAAGGCTTTATTGAAGGGGCTGGTTTCTGCGGGGATTGAAATTGAGGTGATATATGATCCGGAAGCTCCTGATTATGCTCTGCTTGAGTCTTCTGATGTTGTCTCCGAAGGCATGCGTTTTTCGAGCAGGCTCGACTTTAAGTCGCTCAAGATATTGAGGAGGAAGATTGAAAAAGGTGAATATGATATTATTCATTCGCTTACTAATCGGGCATTATCCAACTCGTTGATTGCGACCCGAGGAAGAAGGGTTGCTCATATAGCTTATAGAGGTACGTTAGGACATTTGAGCCGTTTTGACCCGGCTTCATGGATGACTTACTTGAACCCTCGGGTGGATCGTATTGTTTGTGTGTCTGATGCGGTTCGAGAGTATCTTAAAACTATGGGCTTACCGGACTCACTGCTTGTGACAATCTATAAGGGGCATGACGTCGGGTGGTATACAGGGGAATCGCCGGGCATTCCTTTGGAGCTTAATGTTCCGGCAGATGCATTTGTTGTTGGGTTTGCAGGGGGGCTCAGGCCTGTGAAGGGACTGGAGTATCTTATTGAGTCAGCGAGCCTTTTGCCTGAGGGTGCAAATATACATTATCTTTTACTTGGGGAAGGAGCGCTTGATGTGAAGTTGAAACGAATGGTCCGAGAGAAGGGCGTTGAAAGAGTAGTTCATTTCGCTGGATTTCGTGATGATGCTGCTTCTATAATTGGTGCATGTGATGTATTTGTTATGCCGTCAGTTGAGCGGGAAGGATTGCCTCGAGGGGTAATCGAGGCAATGGCGCAAGGGTTGCCGGCGATTGTTACCAATGTAGGGGGGATGCCTGAGCTTGTGCGTGATTCAGAATGCGGGATTGTGATTGAGCCCAGGAATGCTGCGGCAATAGCAGATGCCGTAAAGATTCTTGTTGGCGACAGAACGAAGGTCCTTGAGTATGGGCAAGCGGCGGCGAAGCGAATTGCGGTCAATTTCAACATCAATGATACCATTAAGAAAACAATTGATCTTTACAGGGAGGTATTGAGCTCTGAATAGCAAGCAAACATCTGAAGTGAGTATACTGATTGCTGCATATAATCAGCTTCCTTTCTTGCGCAGAACTCTGCTGGGGTTGATTCGGCAGACGTTCACGGATTTTGAAGTTATCATTTGTGACGATGGCTCTGATGCCGATATTGGTGCTCTTGTTGATGAGATGACTGGAAGATTTGAGTTTGGACTTCAGCATGTGCGTCAGGAAAACGAAGGTTTTCGAAAGTGCATGATGTTGAATAAGGGGGTTTTGAAAGCCCGGAGTGATTATCTGATTTTTCTGGATGCCGACTGTATACCGCACAAATCTTTCATTGCCGAACATGTGTGTGAACGGGAGCGAGGGCGCTTTTTGGTTGGTCGGCGAGTAGAGTTGGGTGATAATGTTACCGGAGATTTGGATGATGCTAAGATTTTGGCGGGTTGGCTTGAGCGGCGATGGTTGATGGCATTATTGGACGGTCTCATGAAGAGGGTTCGTCATCTTGAGGCTGGCGTATATTTCCCTAGGTTTATTAGGTCAGGTGTTGATAGTGGTGCGATGGGTCTTTTGGGCTGTAATTTTTCCTGCTCGAAAGATGATTTATTGGGTGTTAATGGTTTTGATGAAGATTTTACCTCGGCAGGCGTAGGGGAGGATACGGATCTTGAGCGCCGTCTGAGGCTTGGAGGATTGAAGAGTAAAAGTGTAAAACATTATGCGATATGTTACCATCAGTATCATCCGCTTGTGGCTGGACGAGAGAACAGTATCGAATTGTTGAAAAAGCGGGAGTTCAAAGGCGGTGCTCGATGTGTGATGGGTTTGGATAGATATGATAGGGTCAGTTAAAAAGAAAATATTATTGATGGATAAGGTTCTTCTGAGTCCTCATCCTGGCGCGGCTAGAGGGGTGGAGGTATTCAACCTTTTTTTGATTCGTGAATTATCTGAAATGGGATGCAAGATTACTGTCCCATGTCACAGGGAGTGGGTCGAAACGATCCGTAACGCGGGGACGGAAGTGGAAACCATCGAATGCTCGATGACTGGCAAACCTATTGTGACCGGTCTGATTGCTGCTTCCAAGCTGACGCGCCGAAGGTTTGACGTTCTTCATCTTGGGAATGTCGCTAATGGCCTTATTCCTGCGGTGAAGTGGCTTTTCTTCGCGGGGGTAGTGAAGAGATGTGTGCTTATGTCGCACAGGGAGCCATCGCGAAGGTTTGTGCATGCTCTGAAGGGGCTGCGTTGTACTGTTCTTGCCGTGAATGGTGTTATAGCGGAACATTATAGTGATGCTGGTTATGATGATGTTCATGTGTATTTCGGGCTTCCTGACACGGATCAGTATTTTCCTGCAGAGAAGAAGAAGGGTGACAAATTCAATTTCTGTGTTGTCGGCTATCTTGATAACGCATGGAAGGGTGCTGATACAGCAATTGAAGCCTTCAGGAAGGTGCCTGGAGATATACGCATTTCGATGAACCTGCATCTGGTATCTTATAAAGATCCACCTGCTTTTGAAGAAGACGACATTATTCCCTACAAATGGATGTCGTTGGATGCGATTCCTGAGCTATTAAGGGGGATGGACGTTATGATTGTTCCCTCGAGAGATGAAGGGGTGATGAGGGAAACGTTTTGCCTTGCGGCAGTACAGGGTATGTTGACCGGACTGCCTTTGCTTGTAAACGATTTACCGATTCTTGTGGAGAAAGTAGTTGATGCGAAGAATCGGATTCCAGGGATGGTCTTCGACGGCCCGGAGCGGCTTACAGCATCAATGGTAAGTGTGTTTCAGGATAAGGCTCGACGTGAGGATATGTCTGAAGCGGCGCGTGAGATAGCGCTTGAGCGATATGTTTGGAGCACGGATGATTTCTGTCGAAGGTTTCTGTTTAAGGAAGGGAGCGAGAGTTGATGAAGGTTTCGGGCGTGACAGTTTTGCGTAACGCGGTAAAGCTTGGTTATCCATTTGCTGAATCTATTCGATCGGCGCTTCCTCTTTGTGATGAGTTTATAGTAGTGGTGGGGGATAGTGATGACGGAACGATTGATGCTGTCAGAGGCCTTGATGATTCCAGGATTCGGGTGGTGGAGACGGTCTGGTCAGATAAGATTGAGCCGCAACGGTATGTGATTTCTCAACAGACGAATATAGGGTTGGATAATTGTAAGGGCGATTGGGTTATTTCTCTGCAGGCGAATGAAGTCTTGCATGAGGGGGCACATGATAATTTGCGCGGTTTAATGGAGAAATACGCGGAGGACAAGTCGGTGGAAGCATTATTGCTTGAGCGTTTGACGTTTTGGGGCGATTACGGTCATTACCTTCGGGTTTACCCTCACAGATTTAAGTATTCTGCGCGAATTGTGAAGCCGAACCTTGAGGTCAGGTCTATTCGTGACGGCATGAGTTTTGGTGTTTTCGAAAGTTCTTCTAATTTGACCCGCTATCCGATGGCTATCGATACAGGAGAAGATATTTTTCGTTATGGATATGTTTGCAGTACTGATGACTTGGCAGGCAAGGATGCAGAGGCCGTTCATATGAAGGACAATGTAGGGCGCGAATATAGAGATAATTATTTTTATACGGCTATGCCCAAGCAATATGTTGCCGAATATAAGGGTGCGCATCCTTCAGTAATAGCAGAGCGGAAGGGTGGTTTTGAGCAATCAATATCAATGGACAGTCCTGATTGGCGAATCGAGTTGACAATGAAAGAACGACAGAGGGTTTTTGAGACAGGCTTTTATGAACGTTTTGCGGTGCCTTCTTTCCGTAATACAAGGTACAAGTTGATGGGAAAATATAAAAAGAAAGGGCGACGCTGAATGCTGAGTATAATAGTTCCTATTCATAATGGTGAGGCTTACAACCGTCTTTTTCTGCGTTCGCTAAAGGAGTATACAGTCAGCGATTACGAGTTGATAGTTGTTGACAACTGCTCAGATGACGGGTCGACACAATTGTTCAAGGATGCCGGTGCCGTAGTGCTCAGGAATGATGAGAATTATTGCTATGCTTGTTCGATGAATCAGGGGCTGGCGGTGGCTAAGGGTGAATATATATGTTTTGCCAATAATGATCTGTGGTTTGGCCGAGCGTGGGATGTTCCGTTGGTGTCGGCTTTGGGTGCCGGCGAATGGGTTGCCTGTCCGGCGGGGATCGAGGCGGCAGAGAGCGATGAGGCTAAGAACAGGTTGAGGAGACGCTGGGGGATGGCGGGGCTGCCTCTTAAAGTTTTGGGGTCGACCGTTTTTGCGTTAAGCTGGTCATTAAAATTGATGTATGGTGATTGGGATGATTTTTGTGAGGAGCGCAGCTCAAGGTTGAAGGATTCTCTGGTTAATGGTATACAGGGGAATTGCCTGATATGCCGCAAGGAACTGTTTGATTTAATAGGCCCTTGGGATGTGCGGACATGGAGTGCCGACTGGAACCTTTATCTTACGGTTTCGAAACGTGCGGAGGAGCATGGTGATGTTGAAAAGGTAAAGATAGTGCCCGGTTCTTATGTGCATCATTTTATTCGGGGCACAGCACGTAAGGAGTATCCGACCTTTGCTTGTGGGCATATAAAGAGAGGGCTTGACGGCTTGTGGACCGAGGATGATATTAAGCGCTATGGATGGAGTAAGTGAATATAAAGACTGAAAATAAAACAAAGAATAGCGGATGGCGATTGGACTTGTTTTTGAAGGCTGTGTTTTATGCTCTGGTTCTAACTGCTGTCGTGCATTTGATTATCCTCCAGGCAATTCCTGTTCATGGCGATACACTATATGCAGAAGGGTCTCTTACTGAGTGGTTGCAGATTTATGTTCTGGCAATAACGATGTTGCTGTTTACGTGGGCTGGAGTTAAAGATGCGGCGAGCCGATCCTTTAATGCCGCGGTAGTTGGGTTTCTATCGGTGGTATTCGTGAGAGAGATGGACAGAGCTTTCGATAAGCTGTTTGATGGAGCGTGGCAGGTTGCTGTAGTCTTTATCGCGGTTATTACTGTGCTAATGGTTATTCGCACGACCGGATCCTTTTGGGCGAAAGTGAAGGAATTTGCTTCCCGTCCGGCATATGGGATGTTTTTGTCCGGAATGTTAATAGTAATGGTTTTCTCCAGGTTGTATGGTCAGAAATTTTTATGGAAAGCTGTGATGGGTGACAAGTACATGTACTCAGTGAAGGCGGCAGCCGAAGAGAATACTGAGCTGCTGGGATATTGCCTGATTATGTTCTCCGGTATGGAGTGGTTGGCAAGATGCAGACGGACAGGGGAGAAGAGCAATGCCTAAGCCTGATGTTATTAAGATTTTGGAAGAGATGTCGTCATGCGTGGATCGATGGCATAATGAAGATTGTGCGACGCCAACACACGACCTGTCTGGGCTGGCTGGCGTTGTAATGGATCAATGTGGCTTTAATTATCTTCTGTGGCACGAGGAAGACAAGGCTCGCATGCAGGACGTTGAAGATGCTGTTATTGTTCGGGTCAAGCGGAGCATAGATGCGCTTAATCAGAAGCGTAATGATACCATCGAGAAAGTAGACGAAGTGATATTGTCACAGCTTGCTTCTGAAGGGGTAAGCGTATCTGAAGATACACCTTTCAACACAGAGACGCCTGGGAGCGTTTTAGACAGATTGTCCATAGCGGTTTTACGGCGTTATCATCTTGCGGAGGAAATGGAGCGGGACGACGTCGATCAGGAGCATATTGAAAAGGCGCGTGCCAGTGTTTCTCGCGTTGATGAGCAGAAAGGTGATTTAGCGCATTCACTTGAAGAGCTGCTTAATGATATTTTTTCCGGCAGGAAACAGCTGAAGATCTACAGGCAGTTTAAGATGTACAACGACCCGGCCTTAAATCCAGCGTTGTACAAGCAGTAAGCCGTTGGGTCTTGGGTGAGGGAAAAATGAAGCGACTATTTGTATATTTTGCGGGACTAGGGGATTTGGTGATTTTCATACCGCTTTTCAGAAAGCTTTCTGAGAATGGTCAATTGGATCTTCTGACGCGATCCTATGGTAAACCACTTTTCGATGAGCAGGCGTATATCGGTAATACGTTTACTCTGATGCATCCCAATAGAGGAAAGAAAGGCATTGCGCGTGTTTTGTTCAGCAGGCATAGGCGTGCAATGGGTTCTATTCTTATTTCGGAGGGGTATGATGAAATCATTGTTCTGGCGCAGGAGCGTACGGTTATTACTGATTGGATAAAGACTTGGTGTGGTTCTGTTCCCGTGAAGGTGATGACGTATCCTGAAGGAGATCCTGAGAGGCTGAAGAAGGGTTTTGAGTCCCTGGGGATTGATTCCGGCGACAGAGATCCTTATCCCCTGATGGAGGTGAGCCCTGAATCTCGACAGGTAGCCAAGCGTAAACTGTCCGACTTAGGGGAGAAGGTTGTAGGCATTCAGATTGGCAGTGGACCTTCAAATGTATGGCTGCGGAAACGTCCAAACTTGAAAGGTTTACCCTTGCAGCAGTGGGCTGATCTGATATGCGGAATGCTTGATGGGGGAAGCATCGACGCGCTTGTATTTCATGGCACGAACAAAGAGACGCGTGATGTTGATGCAGTCAGGAGACTTGTGCCGGCAAAATACAAACGTTATCTTTATGATTGGACGGGTGAGCTGGGCGTCAAGGGGTTGGGTGGCGTGTTGGCAGAGTCATACGCGTTTGTGTCAGTTGATACGGGGCCGGCGCATATTGCGGCTGCAGTAGGGTGTCCAATGCTTGTTGTCTTCGGGCCGTCTGATCCGATAGTGTATCCGATGCGGGGTGAGGCGCCAGTAGAGTTACTTTTGGGGAAGGCTGACTGCCAGTTCTGTATGGGGACGCCCGCGTTTAAGGCGTGCAGAAACAATATATGCATGCAGTCGCTGGGCATTGAGAAGCTTATGGACGGCTGGAAAAATCTGGAGAAACGAATATCGAATAATGAAAACTGAATCCTCCAGTCTGAATGTTTACGCTTACAGCTGTCTTGTATTGTCAGCGTTTGCCTGTGCTTTCTCTTTGCCGCTCGGGCGTATTTTCATGGTGGTGGCATTTGTTCTTCTGTGTGCTGATTGTGTGGTCTGCAGGAAATTACCGAAACTGCCTGTGACGGTATGGCTGGGTTTTGCGTTTTTGTTAATGTTGTCGATTTCGACGGTGCTTGCTGAAGAGTTTGTTCTTTTCGATAGTAAGTTGGATAAGCTTTTCTGGTTTGTGGGTCTGCCGTTAGCAGCGCTCCTGATTACATCGTCATGGCGTTTAGTTGGACTGCTTGGTGGGTATTCTGTTGGGGTGGGCTTGTTGTCCGTGAAAACATGTTACGACAGTATACTGCTTTGCGTTAATGCCAAAGCGCTGGCTGTGTCCGAGGTTGTTGATTACAAGCTGGCTCTCAGAAATGGTGGTTCCATGACTGATGGAGAGCGGTATATGCTGGCGGTGATTGTTTCTGTGGCAATGGTTTTGATATGTAGAAAACGAAAATGCAGTTCACTTTTCTGGTGGATGTTGCTTGTGATGCAGGTGATGGGGTTGGTTCTTACTCTGAAACGAGCTTCGCTGATCTGCGCTGTTCTTCTGGTTGGGCTCCTTGTTCTATTGCGAGCCAATTGGAAATATTTGTTTTTGCTTGGGGTGGTTGTCATATCCGTGGCGTTTTTGCCACCAGTTCGCGCCAGGCTTGCCGAGATGAAAGGGGAGTTAAATGCGGGCAAAGGCGGTCGTATGACAATGTGGACTAAGATTGCCCCGGAATTGATTAAGCGAAAGCCCATTATGGGTATGGGCTACAGGATGCTGAAGAATGAACAGATGGTTGCGATAGCACCGGAGGTAGAGCGCAATAGGGATCATCTTCATTCAAATCCTATTCAGGTGACAGTAGAGGGTGGGGTTTTCGGGTTGGTTCTCTACTTGCTTTGGATGTTTAGCGGGGCGAAGGATGCGGTTATTTCGGTCGTTCGATCGCGAGATGGCAGTTCAACTGTGTCGATTGGTCTTCTCGCGTCTGCTCTTATGTTCGCCGGGCTATTCCTTCACGGAATAGTTGAGTACAATCTTGGCGACGGAGAGATTGTGCTGTTGTATGGAATGGTAATGGGGTGTTGTGCGGCGGGATCCTCTATTGCTTCTGGTAAGAACAGCGGCCAATTGTCAGATTCTGTTTAAGGAAGATGATTTCGAAACTAGTACGTTCGTCTTCTGTGGGCACAAAAGACTCGAGTTCCCTGAATCCCTCGTGACTTTTGAGAAGACCCTCGATTTCTTCAAAGTACCCGAGGTGATCGGTGGCGATGTGTATGATGCCATTATCGGTCAGGCGACTGCGCAGTTGTTCTAAGAACTCACTATTAAACATTCTTCGTTTATGATGTCTTTTCTTTGGCCATGGGTCAGGGAAGAAGATGTAAAATGTTGAGACGGATTCTGGCGGGAGTAGGTACTGTATAGCATACGAATTCTCGATGCGGAGGAGTTTTGTATTTTTAATTCCTCGTCTGGTTATTCGTTTGTCGATTAGTCTTAGTCTCGTTAAAAGTCGGTCAATGCCGAGAAAGTTAACGTCGGGTGATTTCTCAGCTTTTGCAAGGAGGAATCGGCCTTTCCCGCATCCCACATCCACTTTAAGTGGTTTTGAGTCTTCGAAATAGTCGCTTAGATTTAGAGTGTCTGTCCAATTGGGTGGGGAGATGATATGTGATGTTTCGTCGTCCATTGTCTGAGCATTATCTTTCGAATAGTCTTGATAGGAAGCCGCCGCCTGAATGTCTGCGTGCCATGCTTTTTTCTATGTAGTCCAGCGCGAATAATTCGAACTTGGCGGCGCCGATAGATGGCGTGTATTTTTTTGCGGCAGTTATCAGGCCTGCTTCTCCAGCTTTAATATATTCGTTTAAATCGTGTGTATTTCGGGAGTATTTTTCGGCCAAAGAATATAGAAGCGTGTCGAAATGTTTCATCAGGTTGTTTCTGGCTTTCCAGTCGCCTTTGTTAGTCATAATTATGTCGCGTTCCAGGATAAGGTTCAGTGTAGCTTGTGGTGCCTTGCGACCTTGAGTCCTGTTTTGTGGTGTAGCCATATAACCAGTCGCCCTAGTGTTTGCTTCTGTTGAACTATATACATTATTGTTTAAGGATGTCAACGGTGTTGCGGGAGTGGGCTTTTGCGCTGCAGAATCCTCTCTTCATGCAGAATCATCTCGCTATAAATTATAATGACAAGTATGGGTTTAAGTGCTAATGTTGTTTTGTCGAAGTAAAGGGGTATATACTGTAGATGTTTTTTGGGGAGGGGGGGGGCATGGACAAGGATAGCAAGAATAAGCATCTTAAAGAACCTTTGGTGCGCTGGGTTCTACTCGTTGCTGATGAAGATGACGAAAGGTCAACGCTTAACAATATACTCATTGGTCAAGGATGTAATGTTGTCGCGGTTTCCAGTCTTGACGAGTATAAGAAGGCTGACGAGGATCGAGACGAGCCTGAGTTGATTGTTCTAGCAATCAGAAATCTTGATAAGGTCAGTTTTGATGCATACCTCAACATGAGCATTATGCAGGAGGGCGTGGCGTCGCCTTTTCTTATTGTATGCGATAAGGGTGAGAATGTTGAATGGATTGCAGGATTGGTCGAGGATCGTGATTTTGTTCGTCGTCCCTACGCCAGCGAGGACGTCCTGGCCAGAGTTAAGATACTGCTTAAGCTCAACGAATTACATTACCAGCTCAGTCAGGCTCGCGAGCAGCTTGTAGAGGCGCAGAAAATGGGGTGTATTGGTGCCCTTGCAGCGGGTGTTGTTCATGAGTTCAATAATCTCATGTTTGCTGTAATGGGGTTCGCAGAATTGGCACGTGCGAAGGGCGGCACAGACATTGAGGCGCTTCGGGAGAGTGCCGAGATATCATATGAAACAGCCAAACGTGCTACGGCTACGGCGACAAGTCTGTTGGCGTTTTCCCGTCAGAGCAAGGCCCTGAAATCTATGGGCAACATAAATGACGCGATAAGATCAGCGGTACATTTATTAAAAAATAGCATCGAAAAAAGCGGTGTTGTAATAAACATGAACCTTGCTGATCTGCCGGAGATACAGTTTGCCTTCGGGCCTATGCAACAGGTGTTCCTTAACCTGGTCATTAACGCATGGCATGCGCTTGATGATGCACAGGGAGACAGAAGTATATCGATTACATCGCGCTATATTGAAGACGACAAGATAGGTGTTGTTGTAAAAGATACCGGCATGGGGATACCGGCAGATATTCAGAAACAGATATTTGATCCGTTTGTTACTACAAAAGATTCTAATGCTGAGGACGGGCGGGGTGGCACCGGACTGGGTCTTTCGATAGTCAAGGAAGTGATTCGTGACCACAGTGGTCTTGTGCGTGTGAAAAGCAAAGTGGGTGAGGGTGCCGAGTTTGAGGTTGTTTTGCCTGTTGTGAATGATGATGATCTCGAAGATGTTGTTGCAGTAAAGCCGGATGATATTGTGAAAGATAAATACGCGATATTAATCGTTGATGATGAGGAGTCAAACAGAATAGTTTTAACCCGTTTGATCCGGAAACGTGGGCATGAAGCGTATTCTGCTGCAAATATGGCAGAGGCAATGACTCTTCTATCGAGCAAGAAGATAGATTTGATTACCATGGATATGATCATGCCGAACGAAGATGGTGCTACCAATATCGCGCGGCTTCGTGAGGAAGGGATAGAGCTGCCTATCCTGATATGCACTGGTCATTCAGGTCGGAGTGTTCTGGACAAGGGGCTGGAGGCTGGCGCTAATGGTATCGTTATGAAGCCATTTTCTGCTGCTGAATTTATGTTGGAGATGGAAAAATGTATTAAGAATGCCCGAAAGCAGTCTGAGTAACACGCAAGATATCTCGTGCTCCAATTTGTTTATGCCGAGGCTTTAAGCTGGATGTCGTGATTCACGGATTGGTTGGTTGTGTCGGCAAGAAACTTCGCCTGCGCTATCTCTGTAAGGTCATTGTGTGTTCCTACGTCACGCCAGTATTCTATTATTGGAAACGCGCCAACTGTTCCTTCGGAATCTATGACTGCATTAATAAGGTCTATCATATTGAAGTGTTTATCGGGCGGGATCAGCTTGATGCAGGAAGGCGGCAACACATGACGTCAATTACTTTTGCAAAGCTTTTTCGATACGTGAACAAACCAGCTTGATCTTCACGGCTTTTCAGGCTATTTTACCCACAGATTATTCGGAAGACCCAAAGAAATAATACAGTTTACATGAGGGCTAGAGCGGTTTTATGACTGAAAAGAAAGAACACCCGGAATCATCGATAAGCGTTATGCTAGTCGACGACGACCCAAATATCCGAAAGCTTATCAGTAAACACCTGAAGCACGAAAGATATGAGGTTCAGTCTTTTGGAAACGCTGAAGACTGTCTGAAAGCATTCAAAAAATCGCCAGTAGATATCGTTATCACCGATTTGCATTTACCTAAGATGAACGGTATCGAGCTACTCTCTAAAATCAAACAACTGAAAACCATCACGGAGGTTATAATTATTTCTGGAGATGCCGATAAAGATGTAGCAATCAATGCGCTGCATCAAGGTGCCTTCGATTTGTTTGAGAAGCCAATTGTAATGAGAAAGATCTCCGCCACTATTCAAAGAACCGTGCGATACCAGGATGTTATGCGGAAATGCAACCAGCTTGGCGCGCAGGTTGAGTTGATGACTAATAGAGAAGAGGAGCGATGGAACTGTTTTATCGGTAATAGCAAAGTGGTCAATGATGTTCTGGCTCAGGTCGATAATCTACAGAAGAACGACAAAATATCGGTGCTCATACGAGGAGAAAGCGGGACAGGAAAGGAACTAATAGCACATGCCATCCATTACGGCAGCACCAGATCAAAAAAGCCCATTGTGCCGATCAATTGCTCAGCCATACCAGACGAACTTGCAGAGTCAATGTTCTTTGGCCACATCAAGGGTTCCTTTACAGGTGCTACGGTTGACAGAAAGGGATGTTTCGAAGAGGCTGATGAAGGAACACTTTTTTTAGATGAGATCGGCGATATGCCGCCGGCAATCCAGATAAAATTATTGCGTATTCTCGAAGATGAGATAGTCATGCCTGTGGGCGCAACAAAGGGGCGAAAAGTTAACGTAAGGATCATCGCAGCAACAAATTCAGATCTGGAACAAAAAGTCTCTGACGGCGAATTCAGGGAGGACCTCTACTACAGACTTGCACGCTTTGCGATCAATATACCTCCGTTACGCGACAGAAAGGAAGATATCCCTCTGTTGGTAGATTTCTTTGTCGCAAAAATATCAGGCGAGATGGGCATTGCTACGCCAACAATTACTGATCAGTTTCATCATGAGATGAGTAAAAGGTCCTTTGCCGGCAATGTCAGGGAATTACGCAACATGGTGGAGCGCGCAATGATTATTTGCTCAGGCTCAGAGCTGGATGTCGAGCATCTTTATTCTGCCGGCGATCTCATCGGAGCCAGCTCTTCTACGCCTGCAGTTGGTCTGAGCGACATAAAGATACCTGACGACCTTAGGGACGCTGAAGTCTGGCTAATCAAGCGAGCGATTGACCGCGCTAACGGCAACATTTCCGAGGCTGCACGAATATTGGGCATCACTCGCGCTAAAATATATCGCCATGTCTAACAGGCCTGCTATAATACACGATCATTTATCATCAAGAACGAAAGGATCTGGTTATGATTAAGAAATATGAAGGTAATCCGGTTGTGAAACCATCAGACGTTAAACCGTCTATAGATGGCTATAAGGTATTAGGTGCGTTTAATCCGGGCGCTATCGCATTTGGCGATGAGATTCTGTTGCTTATGCGGACCGCTGAGGGCTGCGAACCGAAAGAAGGCTCTGTACGCGTGCCTGTATATAAGTTTGAGGATGGTAAATCCTGGCCGGATATTATGGAGTTTGACCCATCGGATCCGGATGTCGAACTTAAAGATACCAGAGGCGTAGTCTACAAAGGACAGGATTACCTGACGACCATGAGCCATATCAGGATTGCAAGAAGCAAGGATGGCTTAAACTTTACAATTGATGAACATCCTTTCATCTGCCCGACCGACGAGACCGAACGCTATGGCATCGAGGACGCACGGGTCAGCAAGGTCGACGGACGCTATTATCTGAACTACTCAATAGTTTCCAATGATTCCTGGTGCACCGCATTGGCCGTAACCGATGATTTCGTGAACCTTGAACGGCTGGGTATTATCTTTCATCCGGAAAATAAGGATGTGGCGATTTTCCCGGAAAAGGTCGGCGGTAAATATGTCGCTCTGCATCGCCCAAACAACTCCGGATTTGGGAAAGCATCAATCTGGTACGCTGAATCACCTGATCTTCTTCACTGGGGTCAGCACAAATGCCTCCTGAGACCCAGGGATATGAAGTGGGAATCCATGAAGATAGGGGGCGGTGCACCACCGATCAAGACTGATAAAGGATGGCTGATAATATATCACGGCAAGGGTGACAACAGCATCTACTCTCTCTTTACATTATTGCTGGACATTGATGATCCTTCGAAGATAATCAAGCAGGCTAAAACACCACTGCTGACGCCAACGGAGCCGTATGAGACCGACGGGTTCTTCGGTAATGTTGTTTTCTCAAATGGCGTAGTAGAAAGGGACGGTAAAGTCTTTATCTATTACGGCGCCGCCGATGAAACGTCATGCGTGGCAGTCACGGATATTGATTATTTGCTTGAGAGTCTGGAATAAAAGAAGAGGGTCTTCTGGAGAATTTGTGGGTGGGTAATGAGGCCGAATGACGGGACTCGGGTGGTTTTGCATGGAAATTAAGCAGTTGGACTAAGTGTATGAGGAGTAAGTGTCTGCATCCCGACGAATGTCGGGGAACGGGGCTAAGTGTTTGGATATACGATCCCTACACTTAATCTCTACTCTTAGTCGCTTACCCTTAATCGAACTGCTTAGTCGATTCAGGACGATCCACAATCCCGACACGAGATAAATTCGCCTATTACCGGCTCTTATTTCTCGTAAAAAAACCATATTTTTCCCGTCCAACAGTCTTCTCTACCCGCAGATTTGCCAGAGGAGCCTCTTTTTTTTATGTCGATGAACGTAATGAGCGTGGTGGTTGAGTCTTAATAGAATCTTGATATTTGATGCTTGTGATCCTGATACCCCCTGACTTTCTCATTATTTGGTTGGGCAAATCTAATGCCTCTTCCCTTGATAGTCATTGTCCATTTGTGTAAACTGCACAATCGGGTATGCTTTGTGATGTTCTGAGGGCATTCCCTTAAGGAGTGCTTTGTGAAATATGCTGCTGTAGCAAACAATGTAAAAAAGCTAGTGGCCGACTTGCCGCCGGAAGACGAGTTCATATTTGAGCTCTTATTGGCGTATGGAATTCCGAAGGCGACCATTTCGCGACTTAAAAAAGGTCAGCTTAATCTGGCGACAGAGCCCGGCGAAGTATTACTGAAGAAGAAAGTTTGTTTCAAACCTGCAAAGGTCGATTTGTTCTCTGCGATGGAGACACTAAAGGCGGCTAAAGGAACGAAATCCAATGATCCGCGCTTTTTGATTGTTACTGATTTTGATCAGATGCTGGCATTGGATTGCAAGGCTGGCGATACTCTGGACATCGAAGTAAGAGAACTGGAAACACATTTCGACTTTTTTCTGCCATGGGCGGGGATGGAAAAGACTAAGCTTTCCAACGAGAATCCTGCGGATATCAAGGCAGCCGAGAAGATGGCAAAGCTCTTTGACGTGATCAAGCAGGAAAATCCTGAATATGTGCGGGACAATCCGCACTGGATGAATATTTTCCTGTCACGCCTGCTCTTCTGTTTATTTGCTGAGGATACCGGTATATTTCCCGAAAACGCTGTCTGTAATGCTGTTGCTTCGCATACCGCTGTGGATGGCTCCGACTTAACAGCATTCTTCATGACACTGTTTAATCTACTTGATACCCCTTCGGCCGGGCTCAGGACAGGCGAAGACAGGGACAGTCTCCCTGAGCATCTAAAAGTCTTTCCGTATGTCAACGGCGGACTATTTCAGGATCATTATCCGTTGCCGCAGTTTTCTGCGAAAGCACGGCGAATGATTATTGAAGCGGGTAAACTCGACTGGAAAGATATCAACCCGGACATTTTTGGATCCATGTTTCAGGCTGTAATTGATCCCGAAGAGCGGCACAACCTGGGCCAGCATTACACCTCCGTCACTAACATTATGAAAGTGATTGAACCGCTGTTTTTGAATAACTTCAAAGAGGACTTGGAAAAAGCGAGCAATCTGGCGCAAAAGAATATGCGTGCCAAGGCGTTACATCAGTTGCACGACCGGATCGCCAATGTCAAAATTTTTGACCCAGCCTGTGGATCGGGCAACTTTTTAATTATCGCCTATAAAGAGTTGCGCCGTTTGGAAATGGAAGTTTTTGAAGGTCTTAACGCTTTCCCTGTTTCGAAGATTACGGTTAATCAGTTTTACGGCATCGAGATCGCCGACTTTGCCTGCGAAACCGCGATTCTTGCGCTGTGGCTGGCTGAGCATCAAATGAATCTCGAATATGAAAAGCGATTCAAACAGACACTTACTTCTCTTCCGTTGAAAGACGGAGCAAATATAGTCTGCGGCAACGCCACTCGCATCGAATGGGAAACTGTCTGTCCGAAGAACGATGGTGATGAAATCTACATCCTTGGAAATCCGCCGTATTTGGGATACAGCCTCCAAATACCCGCGCAAAAAGCTGATATTGCTTGCGTTTTCTCTGGAATGAAGAACTTTAAGAAACTCGACTATATTTCGTGCTGGTTTCTCAAAGGTGCTAAATATATTCAACGGGGAAATGCAAAGTTTGCCTTTGTTTCTACCAACTCTATTTGTCAAGGAGAGCAAGCAGGATTGCTCTGGCCTCACATCTTCAACAAGAACCTTGAAATCGCATTTGCACATCAGTCATTTAAGTGGGGGAATAATGCTAAAGGTAATGCTGGGGTTACCTGTATAATTGTAGGGGTTAGAAACACAACTAGCGAGAATTCAGCATATATATTTACCGAAGGAATTTCAAGGCAAGTTGCCCATATTAATGCTTACTTAACAACCGGTTCCAACGTCATTGTAGTTAGTCGAAGAACAGCTTTATCTAATCTTCCTCGTATGTTGCGAGGTAATGGACCATCTGATGGTGGGAATCTTATTTTAACGAAAAAAGAACACGAAGATTTGCTTGTTGCATACCCTCAATCGGAAGCATTTATCAAACGTTTTAATGGTTCGGACGACTTTATTAACGGTGATTGCAGGTGGTGTTTGTGGATTGAAGAACACCAAATAAAGCAAGCCTTGCAGATCCCTCCTATCGCAGATCGAGTAGAATGCGTCAAACAAATGAGGTTGCAGAGTCCCAAAGCCGCGACAAAAGCACTGGCGGCAGTACCTCATAGGTTTGCTGAAATTAGATGTGGGAAATCGGATGCAATTTTAATTCCCAGACATACGGGTGAGAGAAGGCAATATATTCCGTTTGGTTTCTTAGATGGGGGTACAATCGTTTCTGATTCGGCTCAGGCAATTTACGATCCCAAACCATGGGTATTCGGCGTGATCGCTTCCGGCATGCATATGATATGGGTGAGAGCCACGTGTGGTAAGTTAGAGACGCGTATAAGATATTCATCCCAGCTTTGCTACAACACCTTCCCAATCCCGGATTTGACGGACGGGCAAAAGCAGGCGGTCACGATGCATGTGGGGACTTTGTTGGAAGAGCGGGAAAAGCATCCAGAAAAAACGATGGCACAGCTTTATGATCCCGATAAAATGCCTGATGGCTTGCGCGGTGCGCATCATCAACTTGACCTCGCTGTTGACCGCATCTACCGCGCCAAGCCCTTCGACTCTGACGAAGAACGCCTTGAGCATCTTTTTAAACTGTATGAGGAAATGATTGCGAAGGAGCAGTTGGTTTGATGTAGACGATGTTTTTCAGCTTCGTTGCAGACGAAGAGAAAATGTTTAGTCACCAAAAAGCGCAAGAAATCACAAAAGAAAAGAACCGCGAATGGACGCAGATGGAGAAGCATGAAGATTGATATCTTAAATTGTAACAATATTGATCAAGGTACTTTCGAAATTCGTGAAAACTGTTTGAACATCAAGTATGCAATAAACGGTACGGGCAAAAGCTCATTGGGAAAGGCTGTTTTCTACTCGGTTTCTGATAGACTTGAGAAAAAATCACAACTCTTGGAGCTAACACCATTCAAGCATGCGGGAGACCCATCCAATGCGCCGCAGGTCAAAGGAACTGAAGAGATTTCGAAAGTACGGATATTTGATGAAGCGTATGTGAGCGATTTTATATTTCAGGCCGACGAACTTATCAAAGGCAGTTTTGATATTTTCATCCGAAATGAAAATTACGAGAAAGGCTTTCAGGAAATTGAAAGTCAAGTAGAGGCAATAAGAAATCTGCTTGCCGAAGACAAAGACATTGAAGGTCTGATTAAGGATCTTGCAGAATTGAGTGGTGGGTTTGGTAGGCCAACGAAGAATGGAATTCATGCGTCTAGTGCTCTGTCCAAAGCTTTGAAAGATGGGAATAAGGTTGCCAATATTCCGCCTGAGTTGGAGAATTACGCAGAATACATTCAACGGCCCGACAACTTTAAATGGATCAAGTGGCAACAGGACGGTTCGCCATTCATTGATGTGTCCGAGAATTGTCCGTACTGTGTTGGCAACATCAAGGAAAAGAAAAATACCATTAAAAAAATCACTGAGGTTTATGACTCAAAATCTGTCCAGAACTTAAATAAAATGGTCTCAGTTTTTGAGCGCCTCAACAAGTACTTCTCAAATGATACGATTATTATAATTAAAGGCTTTATTGGTAACGCTGACGGGTATACTGATGATCAGGTTAGCTTCCTTAGAGAGGTTCGGAACCAAATTGATCGTTTATATAAAAAATTTGTACAGGCACAGAGCATAGGGTTTCACTCCCTAAAGGATGTCGACAAAGTTGTCGAGGAATTGAAGACATACACTATTGACCTCAAGTTGTTCTCTCATCTCCAGTCGGAGAGCACTGACAGTAAGGCGAAAGTTGTAAATGATTCAATTAAAGTGGTTTTGAGGAAAGCCGGAGAGCTACAAGGAAGCATAAACACGCAGAAACGATTGATTGAAAATCTTGTGGAAGAAAACAGAAAAGAGATTAATGGCTTTTTGAGGAACGCAGGCTATAGTTACTCGGTGAGCATCAAAGCCAACGAAAGCGGGGAATACCGACTCAAGCTTATACATAATGACATTGATGAGGAAATTTCAAATGTTCGATCGCATCTTAGTTTTGGTGAGAGAAACGCGTTTGCCTTGGTTCTCTTCATGTACGATGTTCTGAAAAGTAGTCCAGATTTGGTTGTCCTTGATGACCCGATATCCTCATTTGACAAGAATAAGAAGTACGCAATTGTAGAGATGTTATTTAGAAAGAACAGGAGCCTTAGAGGTAAGACTGTGCTTTTGCTGACACACGACTTTGAACCAATTGTCGACATGGTGCTACATCATTCTGACCGCTTTGAAAAACCATTTGCCTCATTTCTAGATAACGCGCACGGAACTCTTGCTGAGACGGAGATTGAGAAAGCTGATATTCGTTCGTTCATAGAAATTAATTACGAAAACATCCAGGTTGCAACCCATTTACTTAGCAAATTGGTGTATTTGAGAAGGCTTTTTGAAGTAACCAATGAAAAGGGGCTTGGTTATCATCTGATATCAAACCTATTTCACAAGCGACATAATCCACAAATTCCAGAAGATTCCGATATGAGAGATATGACCCCAGAAGAGATTGCCAAAGGAAATGCAGAAGTTTTAAAAGAGATCGATGGCTTTGACTATATGGCTGCACTTGAAGTTGTACGGGATGATGATCAATTAATTAATTTTTATAAAGCTGCTACCAGCAATTACGAAAAACTTCATATCTACCGAATTTTTCAAGATGATAAGCTACGGGTCATTGAGTCCGATGTTATCCGTAAGTTCATAAATGAAGCATTTCATGTAGAGAATGACTACATTTATCAAGTTAGCTCAAGGAAATATCAGCTCGTCCCCCAATATGTAATTGATGAATGTGATAAAATTATCGAGGAATATAGAAAGGATTAAATGAATATAAAAGAGATTATTCACTCAGCCGGATTAAATCGTCACACAATAATAATAGCCGCTCGTGAAAAAGATGGTTCTGTTGAAACGCGCGAGGCAGAACCCTACAGCTATAGGATTAAGGGCGGTAATGAGAAGTTTTTCTGCTATGATATATCTAAAAATGGAATACGGAACTTTGCTGTTTCCAATATTATTTCTGTTGAAGAAACCTCGAATGTGTTTGTTCCCCGCTGGGATATCGAGGTATGATTTTTTTTAAGGAGGAATGAAAATGACTACATATAAAAATGTCGGTGGTAATTCAGGCATTGCCGCTTATGAAGTTGAAAACGACTCGATCACGGTACAATTCAGTGATGGTTCGATCTATCTGTACACTGCCCAGAGTGCTGGGTCAGCCAATATTGAGGAAATGAAGTTGTTAGCTTCATCAGGGGAAGGGTTAAACAGCTTCATCAATCGATGTGTAAAAACGCGCTATGCAAGCAAGCTGGGGTAGCAATTCACCGGTACAATTATTAAAAGGAGTAATTTATGGAAAAAGGAACAATCAATTGTCCTAATTGCGGGAATGAATTTGAGCTTTCGGATGTTCTTACGGGGCAAATTCGCGAACAGTTGAAGACTGAACTTCAACAGGAAGTTCTTAAACGTGAAACGGCCCTGCAAAAGAAGCTGGATGTGCTTAAGGACGAAAAGGATGCGTTGGAAGTTCAGCGCGGGCGATTGGATGAAGAGGTCGAAAAACAGCTTGTGAAGAAGGTGGCCGACATTGAATCTAAAACGGCAAAGAAGATCGAACTTAAATTTAGCGAGGAACGAGAGGAACTTGAGAGTTCATTGGCGGAACAGAATGAGTCGCTGAAAGCTTTTAAGCAGCAGGAGGTTGAATTTCGCAAGAAACAACGTGAACTGGAGCAGGCTAAGGAGGATGTGGAGCTTGATGTTCAGCGTAAGCTGGATGAAGAAAGGAAAGTCATTCGCAAGGCTGTCGAAGCAAAAGCTTCTGAAGAACATCGTCTTAAGGATATGGAGCAGGCTAAGGTTATTAATGATTTGCGTAAGAGCCTCGAGGATATGAAGCGTAAGGCGGAGCAAGGCTCTATGGAAACTCAGGGTGAGGTTCTTGAATTGGATTTTGAGGCTCAACTCCGGTCGTTTTTTCCTCACGATGAAATTGTGCCTGTTCCCAAAGGTATCCGTGGCGCTGATTTGATCCAAACTGTTAAAACCCCGTTTGGGCAGGAATGTGGTGTTTTGCTGTGGGAAACAAAGAATACCAAAGCCTGGAGCGGACAGTGGATTCCGAAATTGAAAGATGATATGATTGAAACCCGTGCGGCTATTGCAATTCTGGTTTCTGTTACTTTGCCTGACGGGGTCGCACGGTTCGGGGCGGTTGATGGTGTTTGGGTGTCTGACCCGTTGTCCGCAATTCCGCTTGCTGTTGCCCTCCGGCAGCAGTTGGTGGCGTTGGATCGCGAGCGGCAGGCATCAGTCGGCAAGAATGAGAAAATGGAGTTGCTGTATCAATATCTGGCAGGCACTGAGTTTAAGCAGAAGATTGAAGGTGTTGTGGAGGCCTTTACTTCTATGCAGGAGCAGATTAACCGTGAACGCCGGGCGATGGAGAAGCAGTGGAAGGAACGGGGAAAACAAATTGAGCGTGTTGTTAAAAATACGGTCGGGCTCTATGGTGATATGCAGGGAATTATTGGTGGTCAAATCCCTGAGATTCCTGCACTCGAGCTTGACGATGTTAAGGAGTTAACAACGTCAATAGCGTCGGTAGATGAAGAATAATGACGAAATGCCCAAAAACAGGGCTGATATGATTGTGTCGAACGAGAATTATGATGGAAAACAAGTCGGAAATATTAATTTACCGTAATCCTGCCGGGGAAATTCGTCTGGATGTGCGTTTAGAGGATGAGACGGTTTGGCTGACACAGGCGCATATGGCGGAGCTGTTTGGCAAGAGCAAGAAGACTGTTTCGGAGCATATTCGCAATGTTTTTAGCGAAGGTGAACTGGATGAAGAAGTGGTTGTCCGGAAATTCCGGACAACCACTCGGCACGGAGCAATAGCTGGGAAAACACAGAGTAAGGATGTTAATTACTACAATTTGGACGTCATTATCTCCGTGGGGTACCGCGTGAAGTCGCAGCAGGGTACGCAGTTCCGGATATGGGCAACTCAGCGATTGAGGGAGTATATCGTCAAGGGGTTTGCATTGAACGATGAACGGTTCAAGAGCGGATCTTCGATGAACTATTTTTCGGAGCTTCAGGAGCGCATTCGCGAGATTCGTCTTTCTGAGCGCTTTTTCTATCAGAAGATCAAGGATATTTATGCAACGAGCATGGATTATAATCCGAAGGACGATGGAACGGTTCTGTTTTTTAAGACGATTCAGAATAAATTGCTTTGGGCGATCAGTGAACAGACGGCGGCGGAACTGGTGTATTGCCGGGCGGATGCGGAGCTTCCGTTGATGGGAATGCAGTCGTTTGATAAAACTGCTGTCGCTGTTCAAAAGAGTGATGTTAGTATTGCTAAGAATTATCTTCATGGGGACGAGATGAAGTTGCTCGGCCTTCTTGTGGAGCAATATCTTGCGTTTGCGGAAACTATGGCTCATCAACAGACTCCAATGCATATGAAGGACTGGGTAAAGAGGCTTGATTCAATTGTTCAACTGAACGGGCGGGAGTTGCTTGCCCATGCCGGGAAAATCAGTCATCAAAAGGCATTGGATAAGTCTTCTCAGGAATACGGTAAGTATAAGAATGCTGTTAAGAAGATTGAACGGGAAGAGAGCTTTGCCGAGCTGGTGGAGGATATTAAGAAACTTAAGCCGTTCAAAGATAAAGGGAATGCATAAGATGCCGAACTTAGTGGAAGTTACATACGAACAGACGGGAAATAGTACAAATACGGATACATTGGGAATGCGGGAGATGCAGGCGCGAGCATATTCAGCGCGTGATGCACAATATTTACTGTTAAAGTCGCCGCCGGCGTCCGGCAAGTCGCGTGCTTTAATGTTTTTGGCTTTGGACAAGATGCATAACCAGGGCGTTTCTAAGACGATTGTTGCGGTACCGGAGCGATCAATTGGAGCCTCGTTTGCCCCTGTAAAACTGTCCGATTATGGTTTTTACGCTGATTGGGAGATAGAGCCTAAGCGGGATCTCTGTTCGCCGGGTGGTGAGCCGGGAAAGGTTAAGCAGTTTCAGGAGTTTTTGGAGAGTGATGACAGGATTCTGGTTTGTACTCATGCAACGCTTCGTTTTGCTTTTGAAGCTGTGGAAACAGCGGCGTTCAATAATGTACTGTTGGCTATTGACGAGTTTCACCATGTATCAGCGGATGTGGGGAATCAATTGGGTTCGGTTCTGAGGGATGTTCTGCATCATTCGTCAGCACATATCATCGCTATGACAGGCTCTTACTTCAGAGGCGACAGCGTTCCTATCCTGTTGCCAGAGGATGAGGCATTGTTTACGCATGTGACTTATAACTATTACGAACAGCTGAACGGTTACAAACATTTAAAATAACTTGGGATCGGCTACCATTTCTACCAGGGTAAATACACCTCAGCTATTGGCGAGGTTCTGGATACTGACAAAAAGACCATTCTGCACATTCCAAGCCCCAACGCAGGAGAATCTACCAAGGATAAATACGGTGAAGTTGATGAAATTTTAGACACCATAGGGGACGTGGTTGAAACTGATCCGGATACGCGAATTATAACTATGAAGCGGCGAAGTGACGGTAGGTTGCTGAAGGTTGCCGATCTTGTCTGGGATGAGCAAAGGGATCGTGACAAGGTTATAACTTTCTTGCGGAATATTCAGAAACCGGAGGATGTTGATCTGATTATTGCTTTAGGCATGGCAAAGGAAGGTTTCGACTGGGTGTTCTGTGAACATGCATTAACCGTCGGCTACCGAGCTTCGCTCAGAGAAGTAGTGCAGATTATCGGTCGTTCCACTCGCGACTGCGAGAATAAGAGTCATTCTCAGTTCACCAATCTTATTGCTCAGCCAGATGCCACGGATGATCTGGTGACCGGTTCGGTTAATAATATGCTGAAGGCGATAACCTGTTCGCTGTTAATGGAGCAGGTGCTTGCGCCAAGCTTTAAGTTTAAAACCAAGATATCAGACGATGATGTCAGCGGTCCGGGTGAGTTGAAAATAAGAGGATTAAAAGAGCCGACTTCAAAACGCGTGAAGGACATTATCGAGTCCGACCTAAACGATCTGAAGGCAACTATTTTGCAGAACGATTCCATGCAAAAGGCTATACCGGGCAAAATAGACGCGGAGGTGATCAATAAGATTCTGATTCCCAAGATTATACGCACGAAATATCCTGATCTTACGGAGAATGAATATGAAGAACTGCGCCAACATGTGGTTGTGGACTCGGTAATGAAAGGCGCTACAATTGAGATATCTGGTGATAAACGGTTCGTCCGTATGGCGAGTCAGTTTGTAAATATCGACGAACTACATATTGATCTTATTGATCAAATCAACCCTTTTCAAAAGGCATTTGAGATCCTTTCCAAGCAGGTAACACCAAAGATTCTTAAAACAATCATGGAATGTATTGAGTCAACTCGTAGTCAGATGACGGAAGATGAAGCAGTTTTGCTGTGGCCGAGAATCAAGCAGTTTGCAAAGTCTACAGGACGGGAGCCCTCATTAACGGCTTTGGACCCCCTGGAGAAACGAATGGCGGAAGCCTTGGTTTACCTGAAGCACCAACGTCGTCAAAAAGGATTGTAGGCAATGGACGATAATAAGTTGCGAAACTTGATAGAGGACGATGATCTTGGACTCTTGAAAATAAAGCCTAAACAGTCTGACGTTATTTCTGAAGGCGAACGGTTAGTGGAGTCCTTCTATGAGATTGCAGCTTATTACGAACAGCATGGCCGAGAGCCTGAAAACAACCTTGCAAACGTTCAAGAAGCGCGTCTTGCGATGCGGCTGGAAGGATTGAGGAATAATCCTGAGAAAATCAGGTCGCTGATTGATCTGGATGACTATGGTCTATTGGTGCCTGTGAATAAGCCCAAGACTATCGATGATGTTCTGGATGATGATGACTTGAATCTGCTTGGAGATAGTGTTGATGATAGCATCTTTATCCTGCGTAATGTCCCTCAGAACATTGATTCTCCTGATTATGTTGCGCAACGCAAGCCTTGCAAGGACTTTGATCAGTTCGATTCTCTGTTTAAGCAGTGTCACGTTGAGTTGAAGTCAGGTAAGCGCAAGCTTCTTGCCTTTGCTAATGAACAACAAATCAAAAAGCATCAGTTCTTTGTTCTCAGAGGAGTTATGGCTTATGTTGCAGATGTTGGAAAAAAAGAGAGGAAAGGCGGAAAGGTGAATGCACGCCTTCGCTGTATATTTGAGAACGGCACAGAGTCGGACATGTTGTTGAGATCTCTTTCCTGCGAGTTGTACAAGGACGGAAGGCGCATTAGTGAGCACGAAGATCATCTGATGGATGATTTGAAACACATTACTGATGAAGATGCTCAGTCCGGATATATTTATATATTGCAATCTCTCAGCAGTAATCCCGATATATCTTCGATTAGGGATTTGTATAAAATAGGCTTCAGTACGGTGCCAGTCGATGAGCGTGTGACTAACGCAGAAGATGACCCTACCTTTCTTATGTCTCAGGTACGCATTGTTGAAGAATTTGAATGCTATAACCTAAACCCTCAAAAACTTGAGATGTTGCTGCATCAATTCTTTGGGAAGGTGTGTTTGGAGCTCGATGTTTTTGATAAAGCCGGCAAACGGCATACTCCTCGAGAATGGTTTATTGCGCCGCTGCCTGTTATTGAAGAAGCAATATCGTTAATTATTTCAGGAGAAATCATCAATTACAACTATGATGATGAGATCAAGATGATAAGCGCCAGGGAAACGAACGGTGAGTTAACTCGCTGAAGGACGTAACCATTGGCTCCGTATAAAGGTTTGGAGTTGTTGTCGTGGTGGCATGTGTCACCGCCGGCGTGAAAATGCAGGTTTCTGGCGGAACTAAGGTGTTCTCATCTTTTCTCGGTATGCGCCTGGCGGGATTCCTTTTAGCTTTTTAAAGACGCGTGAGAAATAGTAGTGGTCTGTGAAGCCGACTCGGTTGGAGACATATTTAAGCGAGTCTTCGGTTGTTTCAAGTATGGCGCAGGCGGCATCTATCCTAAGTTTTAGAAGATAATTGATAGGCGTCATTCCGTATTTCTTCTTGAAGTAGCGTGATAGATAGTTGGGAGTAAGATGAGCTACGTTAGCCAACTGTTCCAGTGTGATCTTTTGCGCATAGTTTCTTTGGAGGTAATAACATGCGCGCTCAATAGGCTCGATGTGCAGGGATGATTGATGTCTGAACGCCTGCTTGTATAAGGCAAACATTATCTTCGCCAGAATATTTACCTGCAATAGTTGCGAGTCATGTTCACCCTGTTCTATAATGCTTTCAATTCCGCTCTGGACGGCATCATGCAGCTCATCAGAAGCCTGTAGCGACACAACTGGACTGCAATGCTGATTAAGCCAGAGGGAAAGAAGCGCATGAAAAGGCAGGACGATTTGCTCAGAATTGTTGTTTATGAACTCGAATGACACTTCGGAATATACCGTAGATTCTCCGGATGCGTTCATAAAACAATGGGGCTGATCCGGGCCAACCAGAAACAGCTTGCCTCTTTCTGTTGGATACAGTTCATTATCTATCAGAAATCGACCCTTTCCGCTTGTAACAAGCTTCAGATGGTATACATTGTGAGAATGAGGCTTGAGCCGCTTGCCTGTCGGATGATTATAGTGCCCAGTCTCCGCATGCAAGACGCGCGCATAGTAATTGTCGTCCGTTCTTACGGACAATAGCGATATCGGTTCGAAAGGACGTGTATTAAGAAAGTAGTCTTCCGAAATTCTCTTAGCTGCGCTCATGTGACAAATAGTACAACAAGATATTGATTTTTGCAAGTAATACGAATATTATACGTAATATTGGGCTGAATAGTCTATTGCTGTTTTGTGACTATCTATATAGAGTTTTATTATGAATTTTATTAGTGATGATTTTATGTTGGAAACAAAGACGGCGAAAAGGCTGTATCACGATTATGCCGAGCAGATGCCTATCGTTGATTATCATTCGCACCTGCCTGCTGACCAGATAGCGGATAATATTAATTTTGATAATATAGGACAGGTCTGGCTTGGCGGTGATCATTATAAGTGGCGCGCAATGCGCACAAATGGTGTCTCAGAGCAATATTGCACAGGAAACTCAACTGATTGGGAGAAGTTTGAGAAATGGGCTGAGACCATGCCTTATTGCCTTCGCAATCCTCTTTATCATTGGACACATCTTGAGATGAAACGTTATTTCGGACTCGACTCCTTGTTAGAACCTGATACCGCTAAGGAAATTTACGACGACTGCTCTGCTAAATTGAAACTGCCGGAATACTCTGTTCGCGGGCTGATCGAAAAGATGAATGTTGAAGTCATCTGCACGACAGATGATCCTATCGACAGCCTGGAGCATCACAAACGCATTAAGGATGCCGGACTAAAAGTTAAGGTTCTACCAACGTTCAGGCCCGACAAGGCAATGGCCGCCGATGATGCGTCTACGTATAACGCATATCTCGACAACCTGTCAGAAGCTTCAAACATCGACATTACAAGTTATAATTCTCTGCTGGAGGCCATAAAAGTACGGCACGACTTCTTTCACGAGAACGGTTGCAGGATATCCGACCATGGCTTGGATACAGCATATGGTGACGAAGTCATGACAGGAGAAGCTGAGCAGATATTTCAAAAAGTCAGAGGTGGCGACGAACTGGATATTATTGAATCATCCAAATTAAAGTCCTCACTGATGCTGGAGTTTGGCAGGATGGACAACGAGCGGGGATGGGTTCAGCAGCTTCATATGGGCGCATTACGAAACAACAATACCAGATTGTTTAACGCCGTTGGCGCGGACACCGGGTTTGATTCCATGGATGACAAGCCTGTAGCTAAAGCACTGTCTAGCTTCCTGAATAAACTCGACCAGTCAAACCAATTGCCAAAGACAATTCTTTATAATCTCAACCCAAGAGATAACGCATTGATGGCGACTATGATTGGAAACTTCCAGGACGGCTCCCTGCCGGGCAAGATGCAATGGGGGTCAGGATGGTGGTTTCTCGACCAGAAATCCGGCATGGAAGATCAGATTAATACATTGTCAATGCTGGGTTTGTTAAGCCGCTTTGTGGGAATGCTGACGGATTCTCGCTCTTTTCTCTCGTTCCCCAGGCATGAATATTTCCGGCGCATTCTATGTAATCTTCTTGGTCGGGATATCGAGAACGGAGAGATGCCAGCTGATTATGATCTTGTAGGCGGCATGGTTCAGGACATCTCATACAATAACGCAGTTGAATATTTTGGATTTTAATAGATATGCTTTTGCATTCCAATGGTTCTGAAAACAGCGATTTGAGCGCCAGCGACATGGAGCAGGGACTCCGGTCTGCGCTTGATCAACTGGGGACAAGAAAGAAAGTCCTAATACTGCCACCGGACATCACGCGCTTTCATTCCCGGGCAGGTGACCTGACAAGATTTGCATACGAATATTACGGAGATGCTGTTTCCGCTATCCTTCCTGCTATTGGAACACATTTCCCTATGACCGCCGACGAGATATGTAAAATGTTTGGTGATATTCCTCAAGATCTGTTTGTTAATCATGATTGGCGAAATGATGTCGTTACCCTTGGCGAGGTGCCGGGCGAATATCTGAACGAGATATCCGAAGGTGCGGTTGACTACAGTTGGCCGGTTCAGGTGAACAAACTGATAACTGAAGGTGAATTCGATCTTATTCTTTCGATTGGACAGGTGGTTCCGCATGAGGTAGTCGGCATGGCGAACCACAGCAAAAACATATTTATAGGCACGGGCGGCGCTGAAGCAATCAACAAAAGTCATTTTCTAGGTGCGGCATACGGTATGGAGCGCATGATGGGGCGCGTCGACACACCAGTTCGCAAGGTTCTTGATTACGGTGTTGAGCATTTTTTGTCAGATATGCCCGTTGTGTATGTGCAGACAGTCGTCGGTAAATCCAAAAATGGTGACCTCAAAGTCAAAGGGCTTTATATAGGTGATGGGCGGGAATGTTTTGAGAAGGCTGCTGAGCTTTCGCTGAAAGTTAATTTCGAGATGCTTGACGAGCAGCTTGATAAAGTCGTTGTATATCTCGACCCGGAAGAATTCAAAAGCACATGGCTGGGTAACAAGGCGATATACAGGACAAGGATGGCGATAGCAGATGGCGGTGAATTGATAATATTGGCGCCGGGTGTTAAAGAATTCGGTGAGGACGGTGAGATCGACCGTCTGATAAGGAAATATGGATATGTAGGCACACCTAGAGTGCTTGAGTTGGTAAAAGAAAATGAAGATCTTCGCGACAACCTGAGCGCGGCTGCGCATCTTATCCACGGCTCTTCAGAAGGCCGCTTCTCCATAACCTATTGCACGGGCGGTCTTACCAGGGAAGAAGTTGAGGGTGCCAATTTTCAATATGCAGATTTGGAAGAGATGACAAAAAGATATGACCCGAAGACGTTGAAGGATGGCTATAATGAGATGGATGATGGGGAACGTATATTTTATGTGTCTAATCCGGCGTTAGGATTATGGAGTTCGAAAAAGAAATGATGAGTGATGAGTAATGATTGATGAATGTAGGGCTGATAGGCTTCCTGCTTCGTCCAGGAACTACGCCGGGACAAGCTGGGGTGATTATGATTATGAATGTGAGAGGGGTGAGAGATGAAAGTTGATTTGAATGGAAAAGTTGCTGCGGTAACAGGTGGGGGCGGAATACTCTGCAGTGTCATGGCTAAGGCACTTGCTGAGAACGGAGCAAAGGTTGCTGTGTTGGATCTTCGTCTGAACGCGGCGCAGGCTGTTGCTGATGAGATTGTTGCTAATGGCGGTTTGGCTATAGGTGTTGAGTGTAATGTGCTGGAGAAGAACTCAATAGAGAAGGCAAATGAAGCCATTGCAGCCAAATTCGGTTCGGTCAATATCCTTGTGAACGGGGCAGGGGGGAATAGGCCTGATGCAACTACATCAATTGAATTTCATGACCCGCAGATCGATAAAGAAGGGGAAGGGCTTAAAACATTCTTTGACCTCGACCCTGAGGCAATAGACTTTACTTTTCAGCTGAACTTTCTTGGAACGCTTTTGCCCTCACAGGTTTTTGCTAAGGCAATGTCCGAAACTGGTGCTGGCGTGATTGTCAATATATCATCAATGAATGCATTTACACCGTTGACGAAAATACCTGCATACAGTGCTGCAAAAGCGGCAATAAGTAATTTCACTCAGTGGCTGGCGGTTCATATGTCGAAAGTGGACATTAGAGTCAATGCTATTGCGCCGGGATTTTTCCTTACCGATCAAAACAGGGCGCTTTTGACTAACGAAGACGGATCGCCCACGGAGCGAGGTGGAAAGATTCTCGACAACACCCCGATGGGGAGATACGGTACACCCGAGGAACTGGTTGGCGTCTTGCTATGGCTGGTATCCGATGAGGCATCAGGATTTGTCACGGGAACTATTATTCCGATAGACGGAGGGTTTTCGGCGTTTAGCGGAGTCTAAATGACTCAGGACCACAGACTACGGACTATATAAGACATAAAGGAATGATGATATGAGTGAGAAGGCGGATATTGGATTGGTTGGATTGGCGGTGATGGGTGAGAACCTGATTCTAAACATGGAAAGCAAGGGATTTACTGTTGCCTGTTTCAACAGAACGGTTTCAAAAGTTGATGATTTCGTTAATGGCAGGGCAAAGGGTAAGAATATCATCGGCTGTCATACTGTTGAGGAGCTGGTAAACTGCCTGGAACCTCCGCGCAGGGTAATGCTGATGGTGAAAGCCGGTGTTCCTGTTGATGCATTTATCGATCTGGTTTCTCAGCATCTTAGTGAAGGCGATATCATTATTGACGGCGGCAACAGTCATTTTCCAGATACAATCAGACGTTGTGAGGCACTCGCCGAGAAGGGTCTGCTTTACATCGGAACCGGCGTTTCGGGCGGTGAAGAGGGTGCCCTTAAGGGACCCTCCATCATGCCGGGCGGCAACGAGAAAGCATGGCCGCATGTTAAGGATATCTTTCAGGCGATATCGGCGAAGGTCGACGACGGTTCTCCCTGCTGCGAATGGCTGGGTAGTGATGGTGCAGGGCATTTTGTAAAGATGGTTCATAACGGCATTGAGTACGGCGACATGCAGTTGATATGCGAAGCGTATCAGATTATGTCGAAAGGGCTTGGTATGTCTGCGATGGAAATGCATGAGGTTTTTGCAGAGTGGAACGAGGGTGTGCTGGATTCATATCTCATAGAGATCACACGCGACATTCTGGCGAAGGTGGATGATCATACTGGCGAAGCATTAGTTGATGTCATCCTCGATACTGCAGGACAGAAGGGTACAGGCAAATGGACTTCTCAGGCTGGACTTGATCTTGGTGTAGGTATACCTCAGATAACTGAAGCCGTATTCGCGCGTTGCCTCTCGGCAATCAAGGAAGAGCGTGTTGCAGCCAGCTCTCAGCTGGTTGGCCCAACTGGCAGTTATGATGGCAACAAGGACGTGTTTATCGCCAAGCTGAGAGATGCTGTATATGCATCTAAAATATGTTCCTACGCGCAGGGATATCAGTTATTGAGGGCTGCATCGGAAGAGCATGACTGGAACTTGAATTACGGCGAAATAGCATTGATGTGGCGCGGTGGCTGTATTATTCGTGCGCAATTCCTTGGCGATATCAAGGATGCATTTGACAATGAGCCCGACTTGGCGAATCTTCTGCTGGCACCTTACTTCACTGATGTTGTAGCTGCGGCGCAAGATTCCTGGCGTGAGGTCATTAAGACGGCTATCGATCTGGGGGTTGCTGTCCCGGCAATGGGAACTGCTTTGAATTATTACGACTCGTACAGAGCGGATCGTTTGCCAGCAAATCTTCTGCAGGCGCAGAGAGATTATTTCGGTGCGCATACATATGAACGCATAGACCATCCTCGAGGTGAGTATTTTCATACTAACTGGACAGGTGAGGGCGGGACAACGTCGGCGTCGACGTATGTAGTGTAGGATGGACTGTGGACTATTGGACTTGTGTGCTGTGTGCTTATGGGCTTTGCCGCAAGATTAAGAGTAAGATTAGGATTAAGATATGAAGAAGAATGTGATAGTGGCGCAGTCGGGCGGTCCATCGCCGGTAATTAACAGTTCGCTTCAGGGTGTGATTGAGGGATGCAGGGCATTTCCTGATGATATCGGGACGATATATGCCGGCTGGCATGGTATTGAGGGAGTGTTGAAGGAGGAGCTTCTTGATCTTTCAGCTCAGGATGAGAGAGAAATTGATTTACTTTCTACTACACCGGGCGCTGGCGCGATAGGAAGTTGCCGATATAAGCTCAAGTCCGAACAGGAAAAAGACTTTGCTCGCGTGGTGGAAGTGCTGAAGGCCCACAATATTGGATATTTCTTTTACAATGGCGGAAATGATTCGATGGACACTGCACATAAGGTGGCCGTTATTGCGAAAGAGCAGGGATTGGACCTGATCTCGACAGGCGTTCCAAAGACTATCGATAACGATGTCGGCGATTCGGAATTCAAGCTTATTGATCATACACCCGGCTATGGTTCCGTTTCCCGTTATTGGGCTTACAGAATGCAGACGGCAAACGAAGAGAATGCAGGTTCTTGTCCTGCTGACCCGATTTTGGTGATGCAGGTCATGGGTCGCAAGATAGGTTACATTCCAGCAGCGGCGAGGCTAGGTGATCCTGACCGAGAGATGCCATTACAGATCTATATGCCTGAGTCGGGGCTCAGCATGGATGATCTTGCGGACAAGGTTAATGACGAGCTCAAGCGCAGCGGTCGTTGTATGCTTGCAGTCAGTGAAGGATTTGATGTCGGCGAAATCGGGGCACTGCACGATTCCTTTGGGCATGTGAATTTTGGTGCCAGCGGCACGAGCGCTCAGCAGGCTATTGTTAATTACCTGAACGAGAAGGGATTTTCTGCGCGCGGAGAGGCGCGAGGGAATGTATCCGGCATCGACCAGAGGTGTAATGCTATTTACGCATCAACGGTTGATATTGAAGAAGCTCGCCTTGTCGGACGACATGCCGTCAAGGTGGCAGTCGAGGATGGCGGCGGATGGATGTCAACAATACTCAGAAAACCTGGCGATGAATATCAAGTCTATTACGATAAAGTTCCGCTTAAAGATGTGGCTAACAGCGAGCGAACGTTCCCTCTGGAATGGATCAGCGAAAATAAAGTTGATGTAACTGATGAATTTTTGAGATATGCTCAACCTTTGATAGGTGACGAATGGCCGAAAATCGAGATTGAGAATGGCCTTCAGCGTTTCACTAGGTTTAAGAAGATTTTTGCTGACAAGAAATGTAATGATTATACGCCGGAAGCGTACTGATAGTATTGGGATATTCCGAATACTGTTAATGGTTAAATGGTTAAAGAGGATTGATGATATATGAACGAAGAACAGAAAACAAAGATGCCTGTAAACGATAAGGTTGCACAACAGCGTGAGGAACTTCTTGCTGCTAACAAGAAAGGAATGCTCGCTACATTGGGCGTTTATGTTAAATATTCGGGGCCAGGTTGGCTTCAGAGCGCCATTACCATCGGCGGTGGCTCTCTTTCGAACTCGCTTTACCTAGGGGTGTTAGTTGGCTTCTCTTGCATGTGGGTGCAGCCTTTAGCGATGATTTTGGGTGTCGTAATGCTCAGTGCCATTGCTTATACGACACTTTCTAATGAAGAGTCGCCTCTTATGGCCATAAACAAGCATGTGAGCCCTATACTTGGATGGGGATGGCTTATTGCATCGATGATGGCGAACGTAGTCTGGTCGATGCCTCAATATGCTGTTTCCGCCGGTGCACTTCAGCAAAACCTCTTTCCCGGATTCTTCGGTTGGGGCGATGCGCCTGGTGTTTTCGGCTCTATTAAGGGTGGAACAGCAGCGGCTGCTATAATCATCCTCGCCATAGCTCTGTTTAATGTCATGCTTTACAACAAGGGCGGCAAGGGTGCCAAAGCATTTGAGGCGATTATCAAGACTATCATCGCCGCTATAGTCATATGTTTTATGGGCGTTATCGTAAAGCTCAGCCTTACGCAAGGTTCAGGCCTTGACTGGAGCGCGGTCTTGAAAGGTATGGTTCCTGATTTTAAACTATTTACTCAACCAGCGGCTGGAATTGCTGCAGAGATTGCAAAGGTTGATGTTGGCTTTCAGGGTTTCTGGAATAGCCTCGTGGTAGGCAGTCAGCGCGATGTGATGATCGGCGCGGCCGCTACTGCAGTTGGAATCAACATGACATTCCTTCTCCCTTATTCGATGTTGAGAAAGGGATGGGGGCGTGATTTCAGGGGCTTGGCCATCTTCGATCTGGCGACAGGGCTTGTCATTCCTTTTACGATTGCTACCGGATGTGTTGTTATGGCTACAGCCAGTCAATTCCATACACACCCTGCATTGGGCTTTTTGGGTGAGATGGATTCGAAAGGCGCACTCGTTCAGCCAGCAAAAAACATGGTGGGTCCTTACAATAAACTTATCGACTCACGTATGGCCGAGGGGCTGACCGCCGAAGAAAAGACTGCATATGCTGAATTAAGTGATGAAGAGAAAAGTGTGGCTCGTTCAACGATGCCGGAAGCCGACAAGAGGATGGCGGCGATGTTAATTAAGCGAGATGTGTTTAATCTGGCTGATGCTCTCGCGCCCCTGCTGGGCGGCGGGATCTCAAAGTATATCTTCGGACTGGGTGTTGTTGCTATGACCCTGAACGCCGCGACAATGCTTATGCTCATCAACGGCCTGTGTCTCTGCGCCCTGTTTGGTAAACCAGCCAAAGGGAAACTGCAACTCATTGGTAGCCTGATCCCGGCGGTGGGTGTGTTGGGCGCGTTTTTCTGGAATGATGCAAAAATGTGGCTTGCTGTTCCAACATCTATCTTCTGCGCGACATTACTGCCTGTGGCGTACATAGCGTTTCTCTGCCTGATGAATCAGAAGAAGTTTATGGGCAAGGATATGCCTAGAGGTATTAAACGCGTGGTATGGAATGTTCTGATGTCTCTCTCTGTCATTATGACAACGGCATTGAGCTTCTGGGGATTATGGGATAAGGGTGGTCTGATTGGAGAGAAATGGCTTGGTATCGGTAGATCCGCTGGGCATTATGTGGGCTTGGGTATTTTTGTTGGCTTCATAGTAATCACATCGGTTGTCGAAATCGTTCGAAGGGGTAAGAAAACGGACGGCTAAGGAAATACATGATAATTTCAGCCGCACTGGACCTGGGAACAACATTGGTTAAGGGTGCGGCTCTGAATGAGGTCGGAAGTCTTGTGCATTTCCGTTCAGGTAATGTTCCGCACGTCATGGGTTCAGGGCTTGTCAGGGAAAGTGATGCTGTTTAACTCAAAGTATCCCAGGTAGCTTTATCACAGGCAGGAACATGGCTATTATTATTGTGCCGATAATTACGCCCAGTACTACAATTATCAATGGGGACAGAAGTGATGTTAATCCACTGACAGTTGCATCAATCTCGTCATCAAGATAGTTTGCGATATTGCACATCATCTCATCCACCTTGCCTGATTTTTCGCCAGCCTGAAGCATTTCAGTCAATTCGTTTGGGAATGCAGACTCATCTATCAGCGCCGAGGAGAGGGGGGCACCGTTCTCTACTACTGATTTTGCATTTACTAGTATTAACGCTGTAACGTCATTTCCCGTTGCACCCGATGATATCTCCAATGCGGTAAGTATGGGTATACCGCTTTTTGTGAGCTCTCCAAATGTGCGAGCAAATCGTGTTGCGGCAACTTTTCTATTGATGTCTCCGAATAGAGGTAGCCGGAGTGCCATTTTGTCGAAGAAGAATGATCCGGCTGCTGTGGCTTTGTAATATCTGACGAGAAGAACCACAATGGTGATTCCGATCATTACTTCCAATCCATTCGAACGCAGTCCATCGCTTAAGTCCATAAGCATTTGCGTAAGCCCGGGAAGCTTCTGTTCGGTGCCCTCAAATAGAGAGGCAAAAACAGGCACTATAAACGTTACCATGCCAGTACAAATAACGGTTGCGATGACAACGACGAACGAAGGGTAAATCATCGCGGATTTTATCTTGCGTCTTAGTTTTGCGGACGCCTCAAGAAACGTTGCCAAACGACTCATAGTTTCAGGAAGCCGTCCACTTGACTCTCCTGCCTTAACAAGATTTACGTACAGGTTATCAAAAACATCAGAATGGTTGGACATCGCATCAGACAAGGGGATACCCATTTCAACCTCAGCAACCAGACTCTTGATGATAGCTTTGAATTTGATATTTGACGTTTGCTTGTAAAGGGAGTTGAGAACTGACATCACCGGCATTCCCGACTCCAAAAGCGCTGAGAATTTTCGAGAGAAAGCTGGCAACTCATTGTATACTATGGCGCTCATACTCATTAGCTCACCCTCGTCAGAATCATGCCTATAATTAAAACAATTATCATTCCAAGTGTGACGCAGACTTTGAGCATTATTACCGCGACTCGGGAGAATACTGCACCTAAAGCGATATTTGCAGCCTCGTTGTCCTTCTTGAGCCTGTCTCGCTCCACGAGAAAAGCCAGCCCGAAACTTCCGGCGAACATACCGAGGATGGTTCCGATTACCGGTATGAGTGCTGAACCTATAGCCATACCCATAAATCCGCCTATGACCGCCATAAATCCTGCCAGCTTGGATCCACCACGCTTACTTATGCCAACCCAGCCTGCAAAAAACTCCAGAATTTCCACACCAACAGACAGAACGAAAAAGGTAACAATAGTCCATATACCAGGAAAAGAGGATTCCAGGACATAGTACAACAGGGCTGCGGCTATCAGAACAAGCCATGTTCCGGATAAGGATAAGCATGACAGAAGTATACCGCCAGCACACAGAAGAACTGCGACAAGAACACAAATATACTGACCCGATGTCTGAAGCGTATTGAGAAACTCCGTCATCCGTCAATAGAGCCATAGAATTGATTGAAATTAAAGAAGAAAAAGACTCATGTAGGCAATGGGCAGTTGGCAATAGAGGACTACGGAGTATGAGAATGTGGCGGAGAAAGATACGCGCCAAAAGAGTTCCTCAAGCAGTCACAAATCATCAAGTAGGAATAACGACGAATCGCTTAACGCTTTTTATCCAGGCTTGTCTAGTCGGATGTAATGGCAGACGTGATCATTACCACATCGCCATCTTCAAGCTGAGTTCGCTCGCTCTGAAGAGTCTGGATGTTTGTGTCGTTGACAAAGATGGTGAGAAATCTCTGAAGCCGGCCACTGTCTTCATATACAGCATCCATCAATCCTGGATATTTTGTATTAAGATCGCTAAGAAGGTTTGTTATGCTTGATCCATTCCCATAGACCTCGGCTTCTCCATTCGTAGCATCGCGGAGTGCCGCTGGAATTTTAACTCTTATACTCATATGTGATTCTATATACTTGTTCTTAATTTTTCTGAATTCTACAGGATCGTTCCTGATTAATCAATCGATTGCTGCTTCGTAACGTCTTTTTTCTTCATTAAATCTTATATGAGAGCTTGGCGTCACGGGGTCATGATCATATATAATCAGCCATTTCTCAGCAATAGCCTTGTCTAAATACTCTTTTTTACTATTTATCAGTATTTCCGGGGTCCGATCCAGCCCTGTAACTATAGGGAGATGCACCCAGGCTGTACCCGAAATCAAATCGCTGGGGAAAAAGATTATCTCATCCTCAATCCTGACAAGAGGCATAATCATGCCTGGTGTATGGCCATCAGAGATCTCCAGGCTTATAAAACTCTCCAGTTCAGGTATGTTCTCATTGTCATCAAGAAGAACCATTCTGCCCGTATCTTCAATTTTCTGAAGAACATCCTTGAAATATGACGCTCTGTCCCTTGGATGCGGCTGACCAGCTCGCTCGAACTGACGCCTATTCATCACATATTTAGCATTAGGGAAGAAAGGCTTGGTGCTTTCATCCTGCATTGCAGGCCAGGCGGGAATAAGCCCGCTGATATGATCAAAGTGAACATGGGTCAATATCACGTAATCAACATCATCCTCAGCAAGACCATGCGCCTTGAGGTTTTCAATTAATTCGTTGCCTTCACCTTCAATAGCATATCGCTCATTGAGTTTAGGTTCCATAAAAGGAGATATGCCCGTGTCCACCAGGACAACTTTACCGTCATGCTGGATAAGTAGACAGTTGGAGGCCATGGTTATACGATTATCGTCATCACATTCGACCCATCTGCTCCATAGCGATTTCGGAGCATTTCCGAACATAACGCCGCCATCCAGATGCCATTGATTTCCCTGTATAATTTTGTAGCTCATGCCGGGAAGAATAGAGTGTCAAATGTCGAGTGTCGAGTGAATTAAGGATTGATGAGGGGTGCAGGACACGAAAGTTACCTTTAAGCAGCATTTCGTTGCTCCCAGTATTCTTCGAAGAGTCCTCCGAGAACGGCACATCGAGTTGAAAGAACATTTTGAGCGCCGTCTACATGCCAAAACA
>JAUUYL010000033.1 GCA_030590485.1 Lentisphaerota bacterium
CTGGTTCCTGCAGGACCTCGTATTTGGCTGGGCGAAGTTCGGAGCATTGACTGATAAGGGATCTTTTTTCGGTTTCGGGTACGCTCCGCTGTTCAGGGGCATTTCCTTTGGTAAGGTTTACCAGTTGATTAGGCTTGTCGATATTGATGACAGTCTTGACGGATCCGTCAATATCCAGGTCCTTATTGGTGGCCACGTCTGTTACTGCGCGTCCATCTTTTGTTGTTTCTACAACAACGAGTTTCTCTCCGGCTAGATCCAGCACGTAGATACTGTTGACTAGGTGTGAGCTTCGGAAAATGAGATCACATCCACGTATGCCTATGGTTGCCATTCGTGTCTTTACCTTGTAGCGTTCAGGGTTCAGATTTATGATCATGCCTGTGACAGTTCTGCATACGCCTTTGATGAATCGCATACTGAAATGATTTGTCTCCGGGGATTTAGGGTTGCAGATGAATTCGTCGATAATAATGACGGAGTTTTCACCCTGTGAAATAATGCTTCCATCGTCAAAGGTGATCTTTATTTTGGCGCCCTCGCCAGTATGGATTCTGTCGTTCAATTGAACTCGGTAATCTTTGGAAAGTGCCACGTTTTTATTGTCCTTTTTGATTGCAAACGCATTGCCTGTTACGGAGGACACGGTGCCTATGCCTGGATGATTGCTTGGCGTGGGAGGAGTGAAGTCTGGTTTGTCGGGTGATTTTCTGCTTTTTCGCCAGTTTGCGCGTTTCACGCCGGGCGCTGATGTTGGTTGATCAAGTCGTATTGTGGTCTCGGACGTTGCCGTCACATCGGTTGCTGAGGCATTCCGCGTGGTTTTCGCTGCCTGTGATTCAGATGGCTCGGGAATAGATAGACCCATGAACACATGTGTTAGTGTCGCTGCGGCAACAATGAGAACTATTATCGTTAAAATTAAGAAAACATAAACCCGCATTGATTTCATGGTATACCTCGTTAATTGATGATATTATATAATATTATTGTCATTTCAGTCAAATCATGAAAAAATGATTATTAAGTTTAATGTTGCTGCGTGACTTCTTAAAGTGGTTATTAGGCTGTATTATGGGTGTAAGTGAGTTTTTGGAGGGTATGAGATGTCAAGCTCTACTGGTATGATTTTTTCGGTTTCGACGTTTGGGGAGTCTCACGGAGCGGGAGTCGGTGCGGTTGTCGATGGTTGCCCTGCAGGGCTTCTGTTGTGCGAATCCGATATTCAGGGCCAACTGGACCGTCGCAGACCGGGTCAGAGTGATCTTACGACGCCTCGTTCTGAAGAGGATAAGGTAAGGATTCTTTCTGGAATAGAGGGGGGGAAGACGCTGGGTTCGCCTATATTGCTTGTGGTTGAGAACGAGGATACGCGTCCAGGTGATTATAGTGAAACTATTCAGACCCCGAGGCCTTCTCATGCCGATTATACTTACAGGATGAAATATGGTGTATCCTCATCGAGTGGTGGTGGTCGCGCGAGTGCCCGGGAAACTGTTGGTCGTGTGCTTGGCGGTTCTGTGGCTGAGAAATTGCTTTCTGACAAGCATGGTATTGAAATCGTTGCGTGGGTGAGTTCTGTTGGAGAAATAGATGCCGCCGATGTTTCTGTTAAAGATATGGTCAGGACTGATGTTGACAAAAATGCCGTGCGATGCCCTGATTCTGCGGCGGCAGTTGAGATGGAGTCAGCAATCAAGGCGGCAAGAGAGGATGGTGATTCTCTAGGTGGGGTTGTTACGTGTGTGTGTAGAAACGTTGCGGTTGGCTGGGGCGAACCTGTTTTCGACAAGATGGAAGCCCGATTGGCAGCCGCAATGTTGTCAATTCCGGCGGCAAAAGGATTTGAGGTGGGGTCAGGGTTTGCTGGAACCAGAATGCGTGGTTCTGCGCATAACGACATGTTTGTAAAGAAGGGTGATGTGCTTGGTACGGTCACAAACAGGAGTGGCGGTATTCAGGGCGGAATCACGAATGGTGAACCGATCGTGATGCGGATAGCGTTTAAGCCGACGGCATCCATAGCTGCTACTCAGAAAACAGCTGATTACCATGGTGGTCCGGCAGTTCTTGAGTTGAAAGGGCGTCATGACCCCTGTGTCTTGCCACGTGCGGTCCCTGTTGTGGAAGCGATGGCTGCTATTGTTCTTGCAGATATGTCGCTTATTGCGGATTGAGTGGTAGATGCCTGATTACTTTGAATTAACAGTGCAGGATAAAGAATCGTCGGCCCGTAGAGGGCGGTTGCACACGGCTCATGGTGTGATCGAGACCCCTGTTTTCATGCCAGTTGGTACTCAGGCCACAGTCAAAACCATGACGCCGCTCGAGATGACTGATCTCGGGTCGCAGATAATTCTCTCTAATACATATCACCTGAACAATAGGCCGGGTATTGATGTTATTGAGGAGCTTGGCGGTTTGCACAGTTTCATGAACTGGGATGGTCCGATTCTTACAGACAGCGGTGGATACCAGGTATTCAGCTTGGCAAATCTCAGAGAGATCAAAGACGATGGAGTTGTTTTTAATAATCATTTTGACGGCAAAGAGATTTTTTTGGGCCCTGTTGAGGTGATGGAGATTCAGAGGCGGTTAGGGTCTGATATAGCAATGGTTTTTGACGAATGCGTTCCGTATCCATGTGAGCGGGATTACGCTTGTAAATCGGTTGAGAGAACACTAGTATGGGCGTCTTTATGTTCCGAACAGCCAAGGGCTCAGGGACAGTTGATCTTTGGAATTATTCAGGGTGGTGAGTACGCAGATTTGCGCGAACATTGCGCCAGGGAGTTGGTGGCAATGGATTTTGACGGATATGCTGTTGGAGGGGTCAGTGTCGGGGAGCCTGCAGATATTCTTATTAAGGGTGTCGCCGACAGTGTAGGCAGTATGCCTGTTGATAAACCGCGTTATCTTATGGGCGTTGGCATTATGTGGCAAATGCTTGAGAGTATAGCACATGGAATCGACATGTTTGACTGTGTGATTCCTACACGTTATGCGAGAAACGGCAACGCTTTTACCAGGGAGGGGCATTATCCAGTAAAGTCTGCGGCATATAAGGTTGATACCAGACCGGTTGAGGAAGGGTGTGATTGTTATACCTGTTCGGGGTTTACGAGAGGCTATATTCGGCATTTGTTGAATGTTAACGAAGTTTTAGGTATAAGACTTCTTGCAATTCATAATATACACAGATATATGGAATTTATGAGGGAGATAAGGTCCGCGTTGGATGAGGGCCGATTCACAGAGTTCAGGGAAGAATACAGGGAATTAAAGGAGAAACAAAATGGCTAGTTTTATGTTATTTCTTGCGCAGGCAGATGCGCCGGCAGGGGTTGGAGGTTTAATGGGTAATCCAATGGTGTTTATCGGGCTTATGTTCGCAATGTTTTATTTTATGATCATTCGTCCTCAGAACAGGAAAGAGAAAGCCCGTAAAACCTTAATTTCAGAGTTGAAGACAGGAGCGCGTGTCATTTTTGGTGGTGGTCTGATGGGTACCGTGACAAACGTGAAAGATGATACGTTCGTGATTAAGATTGCAGACAATGTGAAAGTAGAAGTTCTTCGCGATTCCGTTTCAAGGGTGCTTGAAAAGGGTGAAAAAGTCGGCGAAGACAAAAGGAGCTAATTAAGAGATGGAAAAGAATAATATTTGGAAATGGTTGATACTTTTTGCACTTGTTGGCGGTTCGTTCTTTGTCTTGAGAGAAGGTGTTACCCTCGGACTGGATTTGCAGGGTGGATCAAGCTGGACGGTTCAGATCGACCGGGATCAAATTGTTCAGGATATAAGACTTGATTTTCCGGGCCTCAATGATGAAGGGGTTCAGGATAAGGCCAAAGAGGTACTTGCTGGAGCTTCGGATCGGGCGCTTGAGGTCATCCGTAATCGTGTGAATCCTGACGGCACACGCGAGATCATTATTTATCAGGGCGAGAATAACCGGATAACCGTTCAGGTTCCCGGCATCAATAAGGCGGATCGTGAAGAGATAGAAGCCACAATGAAGATGCCGGCGTTTCTCGAGTTCAGGCTTGTGCATGAGGATAATGACAAGCTCGTAAACGATCTTTTTGCGAATGGCGATGAGCCGGAAGGATACGACCTTGATACTTCTGGTGGTTATCCATCTTACAAGCGTGATGCGAAATTCAAGATTGCCGAGTCAGAGCGCGATGCCTACAGACGTAGATTTCGTCGTTTCGGAAACGTTCCAGGGTATGATTTTATGCTTGAAAAGCGCGAGGTGAATAACCGCATAGTTTTCAGTCCATATTTTGTGAAAATTCGTCGAGAGATGACGGGAGAGCATCTTTCCCGTGCCTCTGCGGGCAGTAGCCCGATGCAGGGTAATGTTGTCAGCATCTGGTTTGACAACGAAGGCAAGAAGAAATTCGCTAAAATCACGTCTTCCTATGCGCCTGGTGGAGCTAGAAATCCGAATAGCGATAAGTATTTCTATCTTGCCATTGTTTTGGATGATGAGCTTCATAGTGCACCAAGAATCAAGGAAGCTATTTGGACTGGGACTGCTGAAATTTCTGGTTCTTTTACGCCCACCGAAGCACGGTTTCTCGCAAAGATTCTGAGTGCTGGCTCTTTACCTGCGCCAATCGAGATTGTTGAGAAACGTGTTGTGGCGCCCAGTCTTGGTGAAGATTCGGTTAAGAGTGGTAGAAAGGCTGTCATTTACGGTGGTGTTGGAATACTTATCTTCATGTTGTTTTATTACAGGGTGTGTGGTGTGATAGCTAATCTTGCGCTTCTTTTGAATATGCTGATTCTGCCTCTTGGCATGGTGATGGCGGCAGGATTTCTTGGTATTTTTTCCAAGGACGCGATGATGGGCTCGGCAACAAAGTTGCCGGTGCTGACTCTGCCTGGAATTGCCGGGATACTCCTGACGATTGGTATGGCTGTTGATGCCAACGTTTTGATATTTGAGAGAATAAGAGAAGAGATGAGTATCGGTAAACGATTATGGACATCCATTACTGCTGGATATAGCAGGGCGTTTGTTACGATTATTGACGCAAATGTTACAACTCTCTTGACCGGTATTGTCCTGTTTATTTTCGGGTCCGGCCCGATAAGAGGATTTGCAGTAACGTTATGCGCTGGAATCATGGTTAGTATGTTCACGGCTTTGGTTGTGACGAAGCTGTTTTTCGGGCTTCTTGTGACTAAGACTAAGATCAAGTCATTAAAGATGATGTCGATTATCAAGAAAACATCTTTCGATTTTGTTTCTCTCAAGAATGTGGCTACCGTAATTTCGCTTCTTATGATTCTTTCTACCTGCGGTTATATGGGAGTGCGTGCGAATGCAAGAAAGGGTGACGTTTTCGGCGTTGATTTTCTTGGTGGTGTATCTACTACATATGAATTCACCAAGGAAGTATCACCAGCTGACTTTGAAGGCAAATATCCTGTGCAGGCATTGAGGACGGTGCTGGCTTCTGCTGGACTTACGGAGTTGCATATCCAATATCAGAGGGAGATGGAAGTCGGCGGAGATGGATATCTCCAGATAAAGACTGCTGTCGGAGCAAAAGGCGAGGAAAGGCCTTCAAAGGTCATAGACGACACGCTTCATGATGCGTTCCCAGCGGCTGGCTTTGTTCAGATTCAAGAGGATCTGGTAGGTCCTCAAGTCGGGGAGGAATTGATTAAGCAGGCAATGTGGGCTATTTCTTTAGCGTTGTTAATGATCATAGCGTATGTGTCATGGCGATTCGAACTGGGCTTTGCTGTTGGTGCCATTGTTGCTTTGGCGCATGATGTATTGGTGACGGTCGGGATTTACACGGCGATGGGGCATCAACTGAGTCTTCCTATAGTTGCCGCTTTGCTGACGATTGTCGGTTACTCTGTGAATGATACCATTGTTGTTTTTGATCGGATACGTGAAGATGTTCGAATCGTGCGGAATAAAACATTCAAGGAAATTTGTAATCTCAGTATTAACCAGACCCTGAGTCGCACCGTGTTAACGTCTTTAACGACTTTGATTACGGTTGTAATGCTGCTCGTGTTTGGCGGCGGCGCGATACATGACTTTGCACTGGCATTATGCATCGGTGTGATTGTCGGTACTTATTCTTCCATTTTTGTGGCTACACCATTGGTGCTTGCATGGTACAAGGGGAAGAAACCGGAATTCTCGAACAAGTAGAATGGATTATCCTCGCAAACAATGGCGGGAATTGCCGATTGACGAAGATGCTGTGGCCGGGTTGACGGGGAAATGTGAGTTTCCCCGTGCGGTTGCCGAGATGCTTGTTCGCAGGGGGATAAAAGATTCTACCGCTGCTGAACGTTTTCTGCACCCTCGACTAAGCAGTCTCTCAGACCCGTTTGATCTTTCCGGTATGCGCGAGGCTGTGGACTGTGTTTGGCAGGCAATTGATGCTTCAAAAAGAATCACGGTGTTTGGTGATTACGATGTGGATGGAATCACCAGCACAGCGCTTCTTGTGCGCGTCTTGAAACGATTGGGTGCTAATGTCATGCCGTTCCTCCCAGAACGAGCCAGGGACGGGTACGGGATGGCGATTACACCTCTCGAACGATGCCTGGAGACTTGTCGCCCAGATTTAATCGTTACTGTTGATTGCGGCACTAACTCGGTCGAAGCTGTAGCATATGCCATGCAATCAGGTGTTGATGTTGTTGTGACGGATCACCATGAACCCCAGGAGCCCGTGGCGGGTGCAGTGGCGATTGTTAACCCAAAGCTTTCGGGGGTGAACGACATGAAGTCGCTTGCCGGGGTGGGGGTCGCTTTTCGGCTATGTCATGGTCTTGTCAAGGATGCGCTGGCGAAGCAGAGGCCTGAAGTGTCTGATCTTGATTTGAGGGAATGGCTTGATTATGTGGCGGTTGGTACGGTTGCCGATATAGTGCCTCTGGATGGTGAGAATAGAATTCTTGTCAGGCATGGCTTGAGCCAGCTCAATGGTAAATTGTCAGGCAACAGTGGGTCGCCATGCTGGAAGGCGCTTGTTGATCGTGCAGGGATAAAGTGCAATGTCGAAACGTATCACATTGGGTTTGTCATTGCTCCACGCTTGAATGCTGCAGGACGGATGGGAAGTGCTGACTCAGCACTTGAGTTGTTGTTGACTGAAGATGTGTCAGAGGCGGTATCGGGGGCTGATTATCTCGAGCGAACGAACCGAGAGAGGCGATCGGTTGAAGCTTCTATAAGGAATGAAGCTGAGAAGCAGATTGACGCGTATTTTGATGAGAAAAAGACATTCGGGATTGTCGTGTGGGATAGGGGGTGGCATGTGGGAATTAACGGCATTGTTGCTTCGCGTCTGACAGCCAGATATGGCAGGCCCGTTGTGGTGGTCGCTATCGATTCCGAGGGGGTGGGTACGGGTTCCAGCAGGAGTGTTGCGAACATGGATGTGCTTCAAGTTTTGAATGGTTGCTCCGAACTATTGTCATCATATGGTGGGCACAAGATGGCTGCAGGGCTCGAGATAAAAGAGAGTAATCTCGAAGACTTCAGGTGTAAATTTAATGATCTTTGCGCGGAACGTCTTAAAGGAGCTGATCTCAGGGCCGTTCAGAATGTTGATGCGTGGTTGACGTTGACAGAACTGGACGATTTACTTTATGGAGAAATGAGGAAAATGGAGCCGTATGGGTTAGGTAATCCTGAACCGGTTCTCGGGGTAAGAGGTGTGACCGTGGTTGGAATGCCTAAAACAGTGGGTAAATCCGGCGAGCATTTGAAGATGACGGTTGCTGCCGGTGGGACGCAAATTGACGCTGTTGGGTTTGGTCTTGGGGAATACGAAGTCCCGGCAGGGGCATTGGATATACTCTTCAAGCTTAAAGAGAACACGTTCATGGGTAGGCGAGCGTTGCAGATGCATATTCTCGATATGCGAGAATCCTTATAATTTTTTCTTTTTTCGTTGCAAAAGGAGCCGAATTTGTGGAGTATGCGCAGTTTCTCATGAGAATTGCCTTGAGAATATTGAGAAAAATTATATAGTTAATGTTTCCTGTGAGAGGAGTTGGAGAAGAAATGGCAAGAGTTTGTGAAATATGTGGAAAAGGGGCTTCTTCCGGTAATACAATAGTACGCAGTGGTATGGCCAAGAAAAAGGGCGGTATCGGGTTGCACATTACCGGGGTTACCAAACGGCGTTTTTTGCCTAATATACACCGTATCAGAGTTTCTGAAAACGGTGGCGTTGTTCGTCGCAAAGTGTGCGCGGCGTGCATCAGGGCTGGAAAAGTTGTAAAAGCATAGTTGCGGCCGGAAAGGGTTGATGCTGTGATTGAGAAAAAAGAAGTTTTTCGAGAAGAACAGGATGTTATCAAGGAGACGGACATCGTTTTCGATTGTCCGCACTGTGATAAGAGCCTGGCGATAGACTACCGTGGTGCTGGTCTTACTATCCAGTGTTCAGACTGCGATAAGGATGTTCAGGTTCCAATTCCTGATGGAATGGAGCTGGCAGACATTGATAGTTCCGATGAAGAACAGGAAGTCCGAATTCTCAATCTTCGCAAAACGCTCACGATGGCAGAGCATAAGATCAATCATCTTGAATCAGAAGTGGAAGAACTCGGGGAGCGTCGTGAACATTTGGAGAGATCGCGAACGGATAATCTCTTCGCGCATGGTCGTGTTGCAGAACAGTTAGATCACATAGAAACTGCTATTGGTGAAATCAGCAAAGCTATTCGAGGCATCAAGGACATCATCAAGGGCGAGAAGCCGTAAGGCGCTCTTTGTGTTTCTGAAATGATTACATATCAAGCGCCATGAGAAGTCGTTTCTCTACCGATCCCCATGCATATTTATTGATTACGTAGTCTTTGCCGTTCTTGCCCATCTGTTTCCGGGCATCTTCGTTATCCATCAAAAGCAGTAATTCTTCTTCAAACTCAGGATAATTGCGAAACCATAAGCCACCGTTACTCCTGGAGCAGTGGAATTTCAGCACTTCGCTCTTTGCGTTTACGAGACAGGGCGTTCCTGCAAGCCATGCCTCAAGAATGACAATACCGAAGCTTTCATTAGCTGAGGGGTGACAGAAGGCGAGAGCTCCAGCCATTGCTTCATGCTTTTCTTTTTCGGAAACAAATCCAAGATCGATAATATAAGGGACGAGTTCTGGCGGGGGAGCAAACTGACCGGATCCTGTCAGGACCAGTTTTATAATATTGCCAGTCCTTTTTCTGAATGCGTTAATATAATCAAGAAGCATAGGCGTCCCCTTGAGCCCTTCTCGCCTTCCTGAGTAGAGTATGTATGGGTGCTGGAGCCTGTGTTTGCGGCTGAATGCCGTTGAGTCAACATCGAAAGACTTCATCCCCATACCAACGGTTGCTGTTTTGTTTATGTCAATGTCGTACAAATTGATCGCCAGTTCCTGCTCAGGTTCGGAGTTGAACAATATTCCTCGAACCGACTGAAACATCTTGTTAAAGCTTTTCAGGTATGCAAAAGGTTCATCGTGCAGGCATGGCACAAGTAATGTTTTATCAGGTCTAATGGCAGCCGCATAATAAATCAGACCAAAAAGGTAGGGGCCCATGATAATCCGGTCGAAGGAATCAGCATTGTTTTCAAGGTACTCGCATAGTTGAGCGCTGTTGACGTTGTTCTTAAGCCAAGTTAGCTCTTCGTTTTCAGTGACGTTGCAACCGTGGCATATTCGGTTCTGCGTCTCCAGGAACAAGCCTATATTTCTATCTTCATCGACAGGAAAACGAACAACAGTCATTCCGTCGATTTCTCTTTCGCCAGGCTTAAGGTTGTTTTTCCATGTTTGGTGATCGGATGCACATGTTGTAATGAAGGTAACTTTGTGCCCTGCAGAGCTGAGGCGCATGGCCAACTGCTTCAGGAGCGTTTCTGCTCCACCAACTGTAGCGCCTTCGGAAAAACGGGGACATACAAAAGCTATTGACCGGGGTTGTGACATCGACGTTATTTATCTCCGTTTTCAAGTTCCGCCACTCTGCTTTCAAGCGCGGATATTTTATCTTTATAACGTTTTTCCATGTTTTCTATGGCAGAAAGAAGTAAGCCGTTGACTTGATTCTGTTGCGACCAGAGTCGATAGGTGTAAAACTTCAAAGATTTCCAGATGAGCCGTTTTATACTAACGAATATGTTGCTGAGGCTGGAACGTCGCTCTATTATCTCGAAGTCATTAATGTCAACGAAAACGGAATCACGCAGGCATTCTATGTAAAACTCCATAAACTCGTCGTCGTTTTGGAGGCTTGTAAGGTTTGTGCGCTCGGCGCGGGCGACTACAGCGTCCGAATATCTGCCGTCTTTCATTTTTTCGGCAACAGCTTCACGTATATCCGCAATTATCTTTTCGGTTTGTATGTCGGGTGTGTTGATCTTGAATATGGATTCAGTCATGTCATATCTCCTGTCGCATCATGAAGAAATTATTCTTTTTTTCGTAGTCAATCGTGGTGGAAGGGCCGTGGCCTGTGTAAACTCGTGTTTCTTTCGGTATCTCAGCGAGCAACCGTAGCGATGCGTTCATCATTTCCATGTTGCCTCCAGGAAGATCAGTTCGTCCTATTGATCCGGCGAACAGGGTGTCTCCCGCAAAAAGAACCTGATCTTCTTCGAAGTAAAAGGATACGCTGCCTGGCGAATGACCTGGAGTGCAGATAACCTCGTATTTTAAGCCTCCGTCGTTAAAGGTATGGTGGTTTTCCAGTTCTCGATCTATTTTTTCTGGACGTTGGGGAGCGTTGTAGAATGGCGCAAATTGGTTCTCCGCTTGAAATGCCCATTTAAGATCCTCCGGGTGAATGGCTATTGGTGCGGGTAAAGACTTATGCAGGTCTGCGATAGCCGAGATGTGGTCTACATGACCGTGTGTTAGCAAATAACAGGCAACGGACAGGCTGTTGTCAGCGAGAAATGATGATATCACCTCAGGTTCCGCCCCGGGATCAATGATAATTGCTTCTTTTGCGTCACCCCAGGCAACAAAGCAGTTTGCCTGAAACTCGCCAACAACTATAGTTTCGATATTCATGATGAGGGTCAGCCTACAGGGAATGTTTACTGATATCAAGGATTTCGGCTCATTTCATTTCGCCAACGCGCCGTTAAGATATCACTCTTTATTCTTGATAGAATCTAAACTTTGACGCAGGGTATAGGGCATGAAGGTTCTTGTTACAGCTGGACCTACGCGGGAATTTATTGACCCGGTTCGGTTCATCACCAATAGATCTACCGGCAAGATGGGGTATGCTATTGCATCTTCCGCTCTTGATCGAGAGCATGAGGTCTGCCTTATTTCCGGGCCGGTTAATCTTGAACCGCCGAAAGCGGCCAGCTTTGTAAGTGTAGTTACTGCGGAGGAGATGCTTCAAGCGGTTAAGAAGAACATTGCATGGTGTGATGTTCTTATTATGACGGCTGCCGTGGCAGACTGGAGACCCATCAGTATCAATGCGGAGAAGATTAAGAAGGGTGCGGGTAGTCTCTCTCTGAAGCTTGAGCCAACGGTGGATATCCTAGATGCTATTAGGGACAGAAAAGGGACGAGAATTTTTGTAGGATTTTCCGCAGACAGTACGGATGTGGTTTCGGAGGCGACACGCAAGCTGACTGCTAAGCATTTGGATATGATGGTTGCAAATGACATTACCCGTACCGATGCCGGTTTTGAGTGTGACACCAATCAGGTGACGGTTATTGAACGAAGTGGGGCGCAGCATGTACTTCCGCTTATGAGCAAGAGCGATGTTGCGACTGAGCTGATGAAGTTGATTGAAAAGGTAAACGTTTAATTGCTGTTATACGGATTATGAATCCAATCGTTCGCCTGATCCATGCAGAATGATATAGATCCAGACCAGAACAAGACGGTCGCCTGTCCCATTCCAACCGCCAGTCCTGCAACTACAGCTCTGCAGTAAAAGTTGTCAGACACTACGAAAAGGTAATAAAGCATATAAGGGGGGAACAGAAATGCGAAGAATCCACCCATGACGGACTCTTTCGCTATGTTGAGGCTTATAAGAACATGTGCTACGAGATAGATGAAAGGGCTTACGGAGTCAAATGTCTCAATCTCATTTAGGGTAAGCACGTTAGCATATCTTAGCGTTCCGGTAATTGCGCCAAGCACAATAAAGACAACACAACTCCATGCGGTGTCCGATATTTTAAACTTCTTCGGTTCTTTCTGAAGTTTTGTTGTTGTTTGTATTGTCTGGCGAGCGGGTCGTTGTTGGGTCTTTATCTGAGTTGCTGTTTGAGGATTGCGTCCACGCTGTGGATGATTGTTTCCTTCCTGCGCGTCAGGTGAATTAGCGGTGTTTATTGTGGTGTGGACCGCTTTTCGTCGTACAGTCGGCTTATGTTTTGGCTTGCCTGCATTAGCGGGTTTTGTGAGCTTGAGTTTGCAGTCGCGGCATAAAATGTTATCTGGATCGGTAAATTCAGAAACAATATTAAGTGTGCCGCAACTCGGGCAGGTGATCTGAATGTCAGCCATTATTTAGTCCTGTTTGAATTTCTGAAGTTCCTGATGCCGCGTGTCTCTTGTTGTTGTGACGTCACCTAAGATGTCTTTGGTGTGCTTGTAAGATTTGACTGCGGTCTTGCCCGATATTCTATCGACGACATGGCTGGTTGCGGAAGGTTTTTTTTTCTTCGCATCTGTACTGTTTCCGTTTTGTTGCCCGCAACCAACAAAAAGCATTGATGCCGCAATAATGCACAAATATTTCATCATGTAAACCTCCAGTCTTCTGAAAATATCATAAGATCGAGCTCTGAGCGAGAACTTCTTAAGTCGTAATCATATGTTTGTTTCAACGCTTTAGAGCTGATGACTGCTCTTTTCTCAGAGCATTCCTCACGCTCGTCAGTAGAGAAGCTTTCTCGATTGGTTTTTGAACAAAACCCCAGCGGCCTCTTTTGATGTGGTTCTTGATGTAGTCTCTGGAAAACCCGGAGATCATAATGATTGCCGCGTCGGGATTAATATCGAGAATGTTCTTTAAGACTTTCTTTCCGCTATTCCCTGGCATAATTACGTCAATCATGACAAGAGCAATCTTTTGGGAGTTGTTTTTGTAATGCTCTATAGCTTCGGAGCTGCTGGAAATGGCATGTGTGTCGTATCCCTCTTTTGAAAGATAGTCCGTGATGGTGGTAAGGGTGCTGTGGTCGTCGTCAATAACGAGAACGGTTCCGCCTGCCGACTGTATGGATACCTTTTTAAGGTTTGTGGTCTCTTCAGCTTTTGGTACGAATATTCTAAAACTTGCGCCCCGCCCGGGCTGGCTTCGAACCTTGATTGATCCACCCCATTGGGCAACGAAGTTTTTGACAACTGTAAGCCCCAGGCCAATGGAAGATCGGGCTTGCCTTGTGCTGAAGAAGGGGTCGAATATCTTGATTAGATCTTCCTTGGGTATGCCTTCGCCAGAATCGCGAACCCTGATGATGGCATAGCTTTGGCCATCCAGTGGTTTTTCGGCTGTATCAACGTTTATTGTTCCGCCGTTAGGCATAGCTTCCATTGCATTGAAGAAGATCTGCATAAGGCAGTCTACGAACTGACTATAGTCAACTTTGATGTGCAAGTGGGGGTTGGATTTTTGGTGCTTGATTTGAATGTTTTGTTTGGCAAGAGTTTCTTTCGCCAAGGATATAGTTTCGTCTATAATATGGTTGAGTTCTAGAAGTTTGGTAGTGCCGCGTTCTTCCATTGTAGATGCTCTTGAGAAGCTGAGCAGGCGCTTGGTTAGTGCGTCTGCATGTCTGGCGGCTTCCAATATTCTTAGAGCATCTTCATGAGCTCTTGTTTTCGGGATAAGGTTATCTGCTATAGATAGAGCATACCCGGAGATGATGCCTAGCCAGTTGTTGAAATCGTTAGCTATACTACCTGCTATGTTGCCAATAGCTTCGAAATCCTGCTGTTCATTGTTGGGGTTATCCGTCATCTTTTATCGTTGCCTTACGCAGTTGCTCTGCAACCACCGCAAGTTCTTTATTCAGCTCCATCGCTTTAGGGGATGGAGGCGGTGGGTTCCTGGAGTTCCATGCTTCATATTTTTTGCTAATCTTTTCAAGTTCTAAACCGATTGTTATATCCATCCCCTTCATTCTGCGGAGCTCATCATAGTGTTTCAGCTGTTCGTTGCCGGTAGTGCGGTCACGTTCTTTCTGGAGATCCATGACCTTTGCCCAATAGGCCCTATGCTTCGTTTTGACGGCTGAATACTGTTTGGCGAGCGGATTTCTTTTCAGGGTTTCTTCGCGCTCTATCTTTTTCAGTTGAGCCAATTGGAAGATTATTTTGCCCATTCGGCTCATTTTGGCTCTGTCGTCTTTAGATGTGTTCTTGAATGAGCCACTCTTTAGCTGAAGGTTGACTGACTGGATAAGGATATTGGTGATTGATTTCCCGTTATATACCATGTTGCAGACCTTGATTATGCCTGATTTTGTCTTTTTTGACTCGACGATGTCGACCACGGTCCCGGGCTGTAGCGAACGGAGGAATTTTCCTGAAGAGTTGAATGATGGAGTATTTTTCCTTTTTACAACACCCCAATAATGCGTTGGGCGCTTTCTTGGTTTCCTGACAGGTTTGAGCGGAGGTTTCTTTGCTGTACCCTCTTTGGGGTCGGTCGGCACCTCCTCCTCTCCGATAATCTCAATTGTGGGGTCATGTGGGGCTTGGGGTGACAATGCACCTTCTTGTCTGCTGTTGTTGATGGATGCCACGCTGACAGGAGGAGGCACTAGTGACTCATATTTTCCAGAGACTACCTGTGGGACTATAAGGATAATAAAGATGGAACCCAATAGAGTAACAACAATATATTTTATCAGAAAACCTTTCATGCGAGGTCCTTTAAACTCTGTATACTATAGAAAATGGTTGTTTATGGCGCAAGGTTATTGCCGGAACGACAGATAACGCAGGCGCGTATTCTTCCATGTGAGGCAGAGACTCTATATATCGGGAGAATTAAACCCCTCTAGAGTCCTAGGTTTAGCCACGCGCCATAAGCAAGATCATCGACATCGACGTCTGTGACGTCGTCCCACGATTCGAACTCATAATGAACGCCGATATCCACGGAAGCACCGTATAGCGGAACCTTGACGCCAATTACCAATTGCCAGTACAAATCAATCCAATCGTCACCAGTTATCTCGTCATCAATATACGATGTGAGTATGCCGACACCCCCAAACCATGCCCCGTCTTTCCAAAGCAGATTCATTTGAGGTGTAATTATGAAATCCGTTGTAGTGATTCCGTTTACGTCCCATGCACCTTCTATGGCAAGCTGGACAATGGAATCTGGTGAATGTGTGTTGTATGCGATGCCTACGGATATGTCACCGTTATCGTAAGGAAGATCAGTGAACGTGGTGTGAACCTGGTGGTATTTCGCCCCAACGCTGACCATTGATTGTGCAGTACTTGTTTGAACGCATGCTGAGGCTGTCAGCAATGCGACCGACACGATTGTAATATAATTTGTTTTCATAAAATAATGGTAATCGGGCTGCGGGGCTATGGCAAGAAGAAAAGAACTGTATAAGATAGATTTTTCGTTGGCATTAACATTGAATCTTGAAGGATATTATGTAAACTTCACGGCTTATGTTTAAACATGTTTCAAATAAGCCGGTTTTTGCCGATGTTGAGAAAGAAATCCTGTCTTTGTGGCAGGAACAGGGGACTTTTGAGAAATCTCTGGAAGCTCGCAAGGGTGCAGAAGAATTTGTGTTTTATGATGGTCCTCCTTTCGCTACGGGATTACCTCATTACGGGCATCTTCTCGCAGGAACCATAAAAGACATTATCCCTCGCTATCAGACCATGCGAGGGAAGTATGTTGACAGGCGTTTTGGTTGGGATTGTCATGGGTTGCCTATTGAATACGAGGTGGAGCAGGCTCTTGAGATTAACGGAAAGACGGAAATTGAGGATCTTGGTGTAGACGTTTTTAACGAAAAATGTAGAAGTATAGTTCTTCGGTATACGAAAGAGTGGCGCCAGACGGTTACAAGAATGGGGCGCTGGGTTGACTTTGATGACGACTATAAGACCATGGATCCATCCTATATGGAATCTATATGGTGGGTTTTTAAGTCTCTCTGGGATAAAGAGCTGATTTATGAGGGAAAGAAAATTCTTCCCTATTGCCCCCGTTGTTCAACACCGCTCTCCAATTTTGAGGCTAATCAGGGGTATATGGATGTGACGGATCCTGCGGTCACGGTTCGCTTCGCAGTCGAAGGCGAAACAAACACTTATATTCTGGCCTGGACCACTACCCCATGGACGCTTCCTTCAAATATGGCGCTTGCGGTTGGTAGCGACATAACGTATGTCAAAATAAAGGACGGCGAAGATAGCTATTACATGGCGCGTGATCTTGTCGGACGCTATTACAAGACGGAAGAGGACTATGATAGCTTGGTCGAGTTGCCCGGGTCGGAGTTGGTCGGCAAGAGCTATGAACCTCTGTTCCCGTATTTCGCAGACAAGAAGACTGAAGGCGCATTCCGGGTCGTCGCGGCTGACTTTGTCTCCACAGAGGACGGTACGGGTGTAGTCCATATTGCGCCTGGATTTGGTGAGGATGATTATCAGGTTGGGCAGGCTGAAGGGATTCCGGCTGTGTGTCCTGTTGACGCTGAGGGTAGGTTTACGTCTGAAGTGATTGAGTATGCCGGTCGTGAAGTCAAGGAGACCGATGAGGATATTATCAAGCGTCTCAAGATCGAATCAAAATTGATTCGCAAAACGAAGATAACACACAGCTACCCTCATTGCTGGCGCTGTGATACCCCTCTGATATATCGAGCTGTGGCAACATGGTTTGTACGGGTGGAAAAAATAAAAGATCGAATGATCGAAGCGAATAAGCAGATTCATTGGGTTCCTGAGCATTTGAAGGATGGTCGATTTGGCAAGTGGCTTGCTGGCGCTCGCGATTGGGCTATATCACGAAATAGATATTGGGGAACACCGCTTCCAGTGTGGGTCAGTGATGACGGCAAGGAGCATGTATGCATCGGTTCAATTGAAGAGCTTGAAGAGTTAAGCGGTCAAAAGGTCGACGACCTTCATAAACACTTTGTTGATGATATTGAGATACCGTCTCCGAGCGGACGCGGGACTTTGAAACGGATACCCGAGGTGCTGGATTGCTGGTTTGAGAGTGGGGCAATGCCGTATGCGCAAGCACATTATCCTTTTGAAAATAAGGAACATTTTGAGGCTCATTTCCCTGCCGATTTTATTGCTGAGGGTCTAGACCAGACTCGCGGATGGTTTTATACTCTAATGGTTTTATCTGTGGCGCTTTTTGATAAACCCGCTTTTAAGAATGTTATAGTGAACGGGCTCATGCTTGCTGAGGACGGAAAAAAGATGAGTAAGCGGCATAAGAACTATCCCGATCCTATGCTTATGATCGATACGTACGGAGCGGATGCGCTCAGGCTTTATATGATTTATTCTCCGGTGGTGCGTGCGGAGAGCCTTTGTTTTTCGGAGGATGGAATCAAGCAGATCATGCGGCAGATAATTATTCCTCTCTGGAACTCCTACAGCTTTTTTGTGACATACGCAAATATTGACGAATGGGAAGTGCCGGAAGACAAATCGCCAGCTAGTTCAAATGTCCTTGATCGCTGGATATTGAGTTCGCTGGAGAGTCTGACAGAGGATGTGACTTCCTCAATGGACGCCTATGATCTTCAGCGATCGGTGCGTCCTGTCGTCGAGTTTATCGGCGATTTGACCAATTGGTATATCAGGCGAAGCCGAAGGCGTTTTTGGAAATCTCAGGATGATGATGATAAGGCGCAGGCGTATGAGACTCTGCATCATGTTCTTCTGGAGCTTTCTCAGATTCTGGCCCCGTTTATCCCCATGATCAGCGAAAGTATATATCCTAATTTAAAGGCTCCGGGAATGCCGGAGTCAGTGCATTTGTGTAATTTTCCTGTTACCGATGGAAGTATGCGGGATTTGACACTTGAGTCGCATATGCGTCAGGTCATGATGGTAGTAAAACTGGGGCGCTTATTGAGGGCTGAACATGAGTTGAAGGTGCGTCAGCCGCTTGCAGTGCTGCATGTGGTATCTTCATTCAGCGATGTGTTGGATGCGGTGAGAAATTATGAGGATATTATTCTTGAAGAATTGAATGTAAGGGCGATTGAGTTTGATGATAACGAGACTGAATTGGTGGATTATTCCGCGAAGGCCAATTTCAGAAGATTGGGACCAAGGTTTGGACAGAAAGTAAAAGAGATAGCAGCTGTTGCCGCTGCGTTGCCGGCTGAGACCTTGAAAGAGCTGGCGATAGGGAATTCTGTGAAAGTTGATTTTGAAGGGGCAGAAGTCGAGCTGGAAGCTGAGGATGTCGTGATAGAACGCAGTCCCAAGAAGGGGTTGGTCGTGGCGTCGGAAGACAATATAGTTGTGGCGCTGGTGACATCTCTGAGCGAGGATCTTGTTTCGGAAGGTCTTGCAAGGGAGCTGGTCAATAAGGTTCAGAATATGCGCAAGACGGCTGAGCTGGATGTGGCAAAACGCATTACCACGGTTTTCTCAAGCGGGCCAGAGGTGAGGGCCGCCATAGAAAAGCATGTTGAATACGTGAAAGACGAAACACTCAGTACGGCATGCTCATTCGAGCCCGAAGCTGACGATGCTGCTGTTGAGTGGGATTTGAACGGCCACAAATGTTTTATTGTTATTCAATAACTGACTGGAGTTGTTTTTGTGAAATATCTGTTTGTTCTTATTGTATTGATACTGCTTGGAACTGTTTTCTTCCTGAATGTTGAATGTGATGTCTGTAAGGGTGTTGGTACTATCGATGAACTGGAGAAAGTCCGGGTATCCTGTCAGGTATGTAAAGGAAGCGGGAAGAGGACCACTGGCCTTGCTGGCAAACTTCAAGGCGGAAGAGTGACGAAAAAGCTTGGAGGAGGGGCAAAGGTTTCGAAATGCCTCAAATGCCAAGGTTCCGGTACTGTTGAAAAGATGGTTACTGTAGGCTCTTGTTCAAATTGCGATGAAACTGGAAAAGTCAAGTTAAGCAACAAGCTTATGGGCATGTTTAAAATCTGAACTTGATTGACAGGGCTGGAAGCATTTCTACATCCGGTAAAAACGAATTATTTTCAATAATCGCGTTGATACAAGTGGAGATGCGTGTTTCGTTATACCTATGAGCGGAATCAACACCACCATAAATACTGCCGGTGAACCATGTGAGTTCGAAGAATGTTATGGCGGAAAATGCGCCCCAGTCATCATCATCCGCAGTCTCAATCATTCCGTAAATAAAGAGGCCGTTGAGTATCAACGAACGTAGTGCGTTTGCGTATTCGCCTGAGTATACATATCCAAGGCCAGGCATAATGCCTAACGTTCCACCTAAGGTCGGGCTTTTTGTCTTACTGTTTTTAAATGAATGAATTGCGTTTAAGGCAGTCTGGGCGTTAGTTGCATGTTGGGATGATAAAACTTTTTGAGCATCCTCTGGTTTGTCCTGAAGTATTTTTACATGAGCCATTTTTTTGATGGCAAGTGATTTCAGTTTGTCATTTTCAACGCTGTCGATCAGGCTTTGAAGATAGAATTCCGATTCATTTAATTTTCTGGCGTCAAGTTCAGCCTCGGCCCTGAGTAGTAGAACTTCGCTTGTCAGTTTGTTGGAAAGAGCCTCGGCATAATCGAGCATTTTCATTGAGAGCTTGTGATTATGGGCGATGTTATATTCGTAAGCGGCCATCCAGAAGCATACACCTGCAATTTCAGGCGACTTTGCTTTTGTGATTCCGGCAGCACGCCTGAACTCGAGGGCGGATTCCTTGTGGTGCTTTTCGGTAGCGAGGGTGATTGCGAGCTCAAGTGTCCCTCTGAACTGTTCGCTCGAGGTTGGGTGGGGCAATTGCTTGCTGATTATGAGAGCGGCGATAGGCGTGGCGATGGAGGGTTCGGCGTTTTTTCTCGTGTTTAGCCAATGTGTGTGTTTCTGAAGTGTATCTTCAAGTTTTCTCTGACCGTTGATTTGGACTGGCGATTCTTGTTTCGAGACTACGTTTGGTTCTCTAACTGCACGATCGCCATACATTGATAGACCGAGTAGGCCGTGTTGCTTTAATGCCTGTAACGCGTACGCTGAACATGATGGTGTGAGGGTGCAGCGTTGACCAATCGCCGGGCTGATCTGTGCCTGATAAAATCTAATCACCCACTGAGCGGGCATTCCTGCTTTGGAACTGGTTCGTTTTTCTTCAGGCGGACGGCATTCTGCGACTATTTTGTTATTCCAGAGAGATGAAACGGTTTGAAGTTGAGATTTTAGTTCGGGAGAATCTTTGGCGAGTTTCGGTTCTTCTGAGGTTAGAATTGCAAGGGAACATGCGCTACGTATAAACAAGTCCCTATCGGACACATTTTCATAGGTTGTTTTATAGCAGATAAATGCTTCTTTAAGATTGTTCTGTCGCCATAGTAGCCGCCCTAACTCATAGTTGGCCATAGCCTTGATCTCGGCAGGTGCAGAGTTAGATGAACATATCTTTCTTAGCTCGTCCGGTTTGTCAGCGCCTGTTTGCATTTGCGCCAGAGTTTTCATTAGAATCAAACAGCTGTTGTTTGGGTTGCCGGTGAGTTCTCTGTCGCATTCAAGGATGCAGGATTGCCACTCCGCGTCTTTAAAGAGATCGACGGCTAGAGAACTTTTTACTTCATCTGCGGGTGCATAAGAAGCGAAAAGGAGAAATAGAAGGGCCCCGAACATGATGTTCGAAGCCCCGCTAATTAAAATCCGTTTTTTTTGAGACATGTGGCAGCTTAGTACCAGTTCGCACCATTCTGGGCGGCCCAGTCATGAGCGGTAATGCCGCCATAACATTCAACGCCATCCCAAATGCCAATGACGAGGTTTACGTATGGTATGATGCGGAACCATTCGCGCCAGTGAAGATCGGCGCCTTCATTCCATTCCGTGCCTACCCTTAACCCCCAACAGCAACCGATTAGAAAAGCAGGAACTCCGCCCGGTGTGCGAGACGTGTTCCGTGCTTCTGCGGGCGCAATAGCCAATGTCGTAAGAATCATTGCTATGCAACAAACAGTTAAAACCTTCTTCATATCTTATACCTCCTTATTATTTTTAAAGTGTAGATGAGACGTTAGATGGCTTCAAGCAATTTCTCCGAAAAAATCAGTTACTGTAGGTCTTGATGAAATCATCGGTGAAATGGACGTCTGTAAAGAATGTCGTGTGGTCAAACAGTTTTGGGGTAATGTGCTTATTGATTTGGAGGTTCTGTATATGCCTTGTTTCTGTGAGCTTCTTGCCTTCTGAAAGTGAGATGACTGCCTTATGCACAGTTGGAATCCAGCATTTTTCACCTGCTTTCTGGAATTCGCTGTAGTTGTATTCGCCCGATTTTTCCTTCATATTCGAAGTTTTGAAGAATTCTATTCGCTGTAGTTTGTAGTCATTGTCGGCGGAGAGCACAACGAACATCTTTTCGGTTTTGTATGCTTTGCGAACTGCAAAGTCCTGAGTGGGGGGGAGTGGCGATTCTTGATGCCTGGTCAGTTTTCTTAGATGCTCCATAGGTGTGCTTGGTATGTTTTTGTATGCAGATAACATTGGCTCCTTAAGTTCTGCGACAGGACAAGAAAACCCTCTTAGTGCGTTGTTTTGGTAGAAATACAAGTTGGTGCCATCGGATATGATCCGTTTTCTGACAGGGGAGACGTTGTCGACATGGATTTTTCCCGGTTTCTGATAGTAGACTCGGCTCAGCATCCTGACCGTTTGATCCTGGGCGGTAGATGTTTTTCTAATCTCGCAAGATATGGATGTGATGTTGTTGTACCCTGCGTATAGCTTGTTTGCAAGGGTGCTGTCCTCAGCAAGGCAGGATACGGGCAATAAAAGAACAGCAGTCCATGCTGCGATTATTTGTCTGGTTGAATTAGGGATGTGCAACGTCATGATTTTTCGATATGAGTTCGGATAATCTCGGCGATATTGTTGTGGCCGTTGCTTTTGGCCAGGTCGGCTGCGGATTCGTCAGCATTTGATTTAAGGCCTGGATTTGCGTTCTCGGAAAGCAGATATTCGACGACAGCTAGATGTCCGTTCTCGGCGGCACGGTGCATAGGCGTGTAGCCGTTAGCGCTCGTGGCGTTTACATTAGCGCCGTCGGAAATCAGTGTTTCGGCAGTTTTAATGTTGCCGTTGGCTGATGCCTGGAATAAAGCTCCGTCTTTCCCGAAAAGCCAGTTCTGGTGTTGCATTGTCGGATTCTCCGGAAATATTTTAGTTAGTGTGGAACCTAATAAACAAAATATATATCAGTAACATTACAGCAACCAGGTACATAAGCCAATTAGTTTTTCTGGCTTTGCCGCTGATAATCTTTATTATCGGGTAGCTGATAAATCCCATGGCAAGGCCGTCTGCTATAGAGAATGTGAGTGGTATTCCAATTGCCACGAGAAAAGCAGGGATGGATTCGGAGTAGTCATCCCAGTCGATTCTTTCGGCGTTTTTCATCATGATTGCGCCTACGATTACAAGGGCGCAGGCGGTCACGGGTGGGTAGCCGCTGATAGTTCCGATCAGAGGGCTGAAGAGGAGTGCAACCAAAAAGAGCAGTCCTGTTGTTACGCTTGTGAGGCCGGTTCTTCCACCATAGGCTACGCCTGCAGAACTCTCTATATAGCTTGTTATTGTACTTGTGCCCATGCAGGCACCTGCCACCGTGCCGGCGGCATCTACCACCAGAACCCGGCTGGCTCGAGGAAGTTTATTGTCTTTCATGAATCCTGCTTGTTCGGCAACGCCGACGAGGGTTCCTACTGTGTCGAACATGTCCATAAATACGAACAGCAGGATGAAAGGCAGGCAAGTCATGCTGAACGCGGACTGTAGATCCATCTTAAGAAATGCTGATTCTTTGATTACAGGAAGCCCTATGATGCCGTTGTATTTGAGCTCGCCCATGCAGAGCGCAAGTATTGCGGAAGCCAGGATGCCCCAGAGTATCGATCCGCGGATATGCCTGGCCTGAAGGCCGCCTGCTACCAGTAGTCCTGTTGCGAAAACGGCTGTTTCTGGACATATCAGGTTACTGTTAAGTCCTACAAGTGTGCCGGGTTTTGCAACTATTATTCCTCCATTCTTTAATCCGATAAAGGCGATGAAAAGACCAATTCCAACTGCTATTCCGTTGCGCAGGCTTGGACTTACAGCGTTGATGATGGCTTCTCGAACCCGCAGGATGGAAAGCAGAAGGAAAATAAGCCCGGATATGAATATTATTCCAAGCGCGGTTTGCCAGGCATTGGGCACACCTTGACTGGATAAAGTCATTATTACCGATACGAAAATGAAGTTTTCGCCCATGCCGGGAGCCAGGGCAATGGGGTAGCGGGCATACAGGCCCATGAATATTGTTGTTACGGCAGAAATCAGGCAGGTGGCTAAAAGCACAGCACCGTAATCAAGGCCTGTTGGATTGCCTGCAAAATCAGACGAAAGGATTGCTGGTTGAAGAAAGATGATGTAGGCCATCGTGAGGAAGGTGGTCAGGCCTGCAAGCATTTCTGTGCGAATGCTCGTTCCGTTTTCTTCGATGTGAAAGTATCGATTCAGCATGTTTGTATTATTATAGAAATTCTTTTATGCGGTCAAGGTCAGGCAATACATTTTTAAAAGATCTCGGAATCGGGCCGTTTATTTCCTTGAGGCGATTGACTGACAGGCTGGAGTCTTGTGGCCGCAAAGCTTCCCGGCAGAGAGGGGCTTTCATTGTTTTGATTATTGATGGATCTTTATTAGTAAGCGTTGCTATAAAGCGCGCCCATTGGTAATTGGTTGTTGTCTCTTCTGCGCTAACATGGATAGTTCCCTCGAAGTTTGATTCTATTAGAAAGCCTATTGCTTTAGCGACATCATCTGTGAATGTTGGGCGACGTGTGATGGAATTGTCCATTTCTACGGATTTGCCGGCTGAAATGGCGCCAATTGCACCTTCGATGAATGTTGATTGAACAGGAGGCGTTGCGTTGCCGTAGAGAACGGGCATTCTTACTATTATGGACTCAGGACAAATATCCCTGACCCATTGTTCCGCCTCCATTTTTGTTTTGCCATAGTGATTGATGGGAGCAGGTGAGCTTTCTTCAGTGTATGGGGGAGAATTGCCGTCAAAGACGTAATCGGTTGAGATTTGTATCATTTTGGCACCTCGTTCGTTCGCTATTTCGGAGAGTGCTTTCGGAACGAGTGTGTTTAATGCACGAGCTTGTTCTGTATTTTTTTCACAGAAGTCCGGATCTCGAAAGGCTGCGCAGTGAATTAGAATGTTCCATTCTCTGTTGGCGAGAGAAGATAGTGAGTGATGGTCCAGTAAGTCGATGCAGTCCATGCCGGGCTGACGATTGCTATGCGCGAGCGGGATGATGTGTGCTTGTTCTGAGAGTATTCTTGCAATGGCGGAACCAAGCAAGCCGCTGGCACCTGTGATGAGGATGTTGTTCTTCATTGAGCAACGGGTTAAGATTAGAGCCTGATATTTACACCGGCGACATAACCTTCGGACTCCAGCCGTTCAAAGCCAAAATCAAAAGTCACGTTTTCGCTGTAGACGATTGACATGCCCGCCATGAATCCGCCGTCACCATCATGTTCAAGGCTGCTACTTTCGATGTGCGAGTATATTGGACCCGCGAAAAAAGCGATTGAGTTAGGCCAGTATTGACGGTGGCCGTGTATTTGATTGACGATACTTACGGTTAGGGATACATATAATTCCTCCCATTCTACTGTAGCTAGAGTGGCATATTCCCACGTGGATTTGCAGGATGTGTATTCAAGATTTGCGTTGACTCTGATTCGGTCTTCTATAAGGGATGGGTCGGCAATATCGTGATCAATTAGGTTGAGCTGTACGCCAGCGCCAAGCTCAACTTCGGCACCATTGTAGTTCTGGGGATATGGCGCATAGGCGCCCGTGTCGAATCTGGTGTCGACAACTCCGCCCGCAGCGTAAATAGTAGCCCAGCGAAGAACGTCGTAGCCAAGGTAGGCTGAGGTTTTCTTCATGGTCATATCGTATTCTGTAAAGCCCGGTTCCGCCCCAATACGCACCACCCGCTTCTTAGAGTAAACACCTATGCTGAACTTGGAAAGGTCATTTCCACCCAAGAGATAATCATAGTTCTCATTGCTTCCGCTGATAGGCCCAGCGGTTACTGATGGAAGAAGGCTGACAAGCAGCGCGAATAGAAGACACGTAAATGTAATAGTATGTTTATTCATAGTGGCATAATCTACCTGTGGAAGGCATATCTATGCAAGCATATAATTGAAAAAAGCGGTTTGCTCAGATTTGAAGGAGTTTTGTAATTCGAGTTGTTTTATTGTAATGACTTCTGTTATAAAGATGTGAAGGACGATGGCGGTGTATATGTTTGGAAGGAGAATGGTTGTGAGAGTGTCTTTTCTTATAGTGAGTGTGTTACTGATTGCGTCAGGCTGTTTTCAATGGAAGGCACCTGAGCGGATGGTAGAGTGCAAAAGCATGCAGGAGGCTTTTGCTCAACAGGAAAAGGTTCAGTTTGTTAACCTTTTTGATTCAGGGCAGACCTCTGTTCCTGCCGGGTTAGAGCGTTTTCCGAATTTACTGAAACTCGGGCTGAGAAAAAACAATCTTGCCGAAATTGCTTCATCTATCGGGAATCTGACCGGTCTTGCATGGATTGATTTGTCTCAGAATAAATTGAAAGAATTGAGCCCTGCAATCACTGGGTTGACCGCCCTTCGCACTCTGTACCTTTCTGAAAACTCATTTGAGAAGTTTCCTCGCGAGCTGTATTCACTCGAGAACCTCGTGTACATCAATCTCGATAGAAACAATATTAAGTCCGTTCCTCCTGAGATAGGGATGATGACTTCACTGAAATGGCTTCGGCTGAATTCTAATCAGCTGGAGTCGCTGCCAAGTGAGGTGGGGTCTTTGTTGGATCTGGAACGTCTTTATCTTAATTATAATAAGATAAGAAGTTTACCTGATGAAATGGGGAAGCTTGAAAATCTTACGGATTTAATTCTTGGCGATAATCAATTAGAGACGATGCCGTCTTTTATTACTGAGTTGTCATCCTTAAGAAGGCTTAATCTCGAAAACAACAGGATATTAACATTGCCGCCTGACCTCGCAAAGATGAACAAGATTGAATGGATGCAATTACGAGGTAACAGGCTTTCTCCTGATGAAAAGAAGAGAATCAAAGCGGCCTTGCCGGATTGCTTTATAATCTTTTAGAGGTAAGTATGTTTGCCTGCCTGAAAATTGCTGGAACAGCTATCATTCTGAGCCTCTTGCTCGCATTGAACAGCAGGGCTGAAGATCTGGCAAAGGAATTATTCAAAGGCGAGAAGAGTACGGTTCGCATAGGGGTCGATTTGCATTACTTCTCGTATGAAGAACCTGGCGTTATGGAAGAATCGGGTCTCTTGCACGGGCTTTCCGGATCTTTTGAGCATTTGGCCGCTTATAATCTTTTAATTGACCTTTCTACCTCAATTGTTGCGGGTGATCTGAAGTATGACGGGAAATTGATCAATGCGGACGGCACAGAAAGTCCGCTGACTATAGACACGCCGAATACGATATTCAACCTTAAAGGAGCAGTGGGCATGCTCTTTCAATATGGCGACTTCTCTGTTGTTCCTTATTCCGGGATTGGGTATCGATTTCTTGTTGATGACCTTGAGGAAGCGTCGTCAATCTATGGTTATACGCGGGAGCAGACTTATGTTTATCTTCCTGTGGGTGTAGGGCTGTCCCGCAGAATGCAGTCGTCGTGGCTATTTGATTGTTATGTGGAATACAGAATAATGCTTGATTCATATAACAGAAGTCATGGTGGAGTGTTGGGCGGAAGTCTGGTTTTACCTCAGAATTCGGGAAGTGGCTTCAGTGCGTCTGTCGGCCTGAGTCGCCCCGGCATGGGTGCCTCGAAGATCCAACTGGAGTCGTTTATTGAGACGTGGGATATCGATGCTTCTGAGGTGGTTAATGGCTATATAGAGCCAGAGAATAAGAGTTTTCTCTTTGGCCTGCGTTGTTCTCTATGCTTTTCCTGATGCTAGAGGGCATCCAAAAAGATTTTCAGATGCACAAAAAATTGGCAAAAATTGGAAAAAATTGGTGACAGGTGAATAGTCCAAATTTCCGAGAGGAGATCTGAGTATTTCTTAAGTATGCCCTCTGATGTGTTGGAAATCTGTTGTCAAAAATTGGTCAAAAATTGGTGACAGGTGAATAGTCCAAATTTCCGAGAGGAGATCTGAGTATTTCTTAAGTATGCCCTCTGATGTGTTGGAAATCTGTTGTTGGGGTGAAGTGCCCTTCCTGCGTCCCTTCGCAAGC
>JAUUYL010000059.1 GCA_030590485.1 Lentisphaerota bacterium
GGATCAACTGCTACCCACGCAAAATATTAGAGTACATGTCACCGAACGAACTGTTCACAACGGAACTCAAGGCAATATCATGATGAAACAAGATCACTATATGCGGCATTTAACTTTACAACCTACCGTTTTTGCAAAAAGCTTATATGTTGGCGCGTTTTGATGATATTATATTACTCAAATTACGCTCTTGACTTCGGCAGGGAGGATAGGTACTTTCAGCGAACCCTGAGGAATAGGTTAGGTTTGGCTCAGAGTGGGCAGATGCCCACTCTTTTGTTTGCTTTTGAACGCCCGATTATGGGCATAAAAGAGGGAGGAAGAACATGAACAGTGAACTTCTGACCATAATAAACTATATGGAAAAAGATCGCGGTCTTGATCGCGAATTGTTGTTTGAGGCTGTTGAATACGCATTGCAGTCGGCATCGAAGAAGGGAATCGATACTGAGGCGGAGATACGCATTGCTATAGACAGGGAAAGCTGTGAAATACGGGCTTTTGCTACTCTTGAGGTAGTTGATGAGGTTGAGGACAAGGATATCGAGATCTCGTTGGCGGATGCCCAGAAGGTAAAGTCCGACGCAGAGATTGGCGATGAGGTTGAGATTGAGGTGAAACCCAAGAATCTTGGCCGTATAGCAGCGCAAACTGCGAAACAGGCTATATTACAGAAGATACGCCAGGCAGAGCGTTCAATTGTATACGATGAATATAAGGACCGCGTGGGTGATATTGTCAGTGGTGCTGTCCGGCAGTTCAATCGCAGTGATATCGTTGTTGACCTTGGCCGTGCTGAAGCGATTATTCCTTCTTCGGAGCGTGTTCCGACAGAGGAATATCAGGTAGGCGATCGGCTCAGAGGGTATATCATTGATGTTGTCGACAATCAGGCGGGACCCAGTGTGATCTTGTCGAGAAGTCATCCTGACTTTGTGAAGGCACTTTTCCAGTTAGAAGTTTCTGAGATATCTGATGGTATTGTTGAGGTTAAGGGTATAGCACGGGAGGCGGGATATCGCACTAAGATAGCTGTATCTTCGAAGGAAGAGAAGGTTGATCCTGTTGGAGCCTGTGTTGGAATGCGGGGAATAAGGGTGAAGAATATTGTGAGGGAGCTTTCCGGCGAAAAGATTGATATTATTCGTTGGAGTCCTGACATGAAGACGTATGTCACCAACGCCCTGTCTCCAGCTAAGCTGACAAAGGTTACGATAGATAGTGAGAACCCCAGCCTTGTTCACGTTGTTACGGATGCTGATCAGCTTTCTTTGGCAATTGGTAAGCGAGGTCAGAATGTTCGTCTTTGCGCAAAACTTCTTAGTCTTAAGATTGATATTCAGAAAGACGAGAGCGATATAACCTTCGAAGAGAAGGTTGCTAAAGCGATAAGCAGTCTTGCCGCCATAGAGGGTATTGGTAAGGAAAAAGCTGAGGCGCTTGTTAATGCTGGATTCCTTACTGTAGAAGGTATTCTTGCGGCCGAAGCAACTGATCTTGTTGAAACGGCTGGATTTGATGCGGAAACGGCAAAGTCAGTATATGCTGCCGCAAAATCCGCGGGCGGTGATGGCGAACCTGCGGTTGATCTGGTAGATGAGACGCCTGCCGAAGAGGTCTCGGAAGATAGTGACCCGCAACCTGAAACAGAAGAAATTGTCGAGGAAGTTGCGGAAGAAATTGTAGAGGAAGATGCTGTGGATGCTGACGATACTTCTGCGGAAGATGCAGGAGAACAGCCGGAAGAGTCAGAAAAACCTGAATAAGAAATGGTGCTATGAAAGTTTGTGATCTTGCAAAAGAACTTGGGGTTGGCAATCAACAGCTGATGACCAAGCTTACTGAATTGGGTGTTGAGATCAACAACCATGAGAGTGCAATCGAAGAAGAAGCGATTGAGCTCATGCGTGAAGAGTTTAAGTTCAAGGCTAATAAAGCCGATGACGAGAAACCGGCGGCAAAGTCAGCTATAAAACCGGCGGCAAAGTCAGCTACAAAACCGGCGGCAAAGTCGGCTACAAAGCCAGAAAAGAAGGAAGAAGACGCTATTCCCGAGGAACCTGTCTCGAACGATGACAATGTTATCAGGGTTGTAGGCGGGATAACTGTCAAGGAACTGGCCGCGCAACTTAATATGCCGCCGAATAAGCTTGTTGCCGAACTGATGGGCATGAAGATTCTCGCCACAGTGACTGAGCGCCTAGATACAAGCATTGCTCGTCAGATAGCTGAGAGGCATGGTTTCGAGTTTTCGCATGAGAAAAAAGCTGCAGAGCACAGCGAAAGCATGAATCGCCAGGCTATCGAGGAGGAGGAAGAAGAAGAGGATCGTCCTGAAGATCTCGAGATGCGTCCTCCTATAGTAACGTTTTTGGGTCATGTCGATCACGGCAAGACATCGCTATTGGATAATATCAAAGATACAGCTGTGGCCAAGGGGGAGAGTGGTGGTATTACTCAGCATATAGGTGCTTATTCCGTAGAGGTAAGTGGTCGCAGTATCACGTTTTTGGATACTCCAGGGCACGAGGCATTTAACTCCATGCGTGCGCGCGGCGCCAATTTGACCGATATAGCGGTAATAGTTATTGCTGCAGATGACGGTATAATGCCCCAGACGAAGGAGGCAATAAGATTTGCACAGGAAGCAGATGTTACCATGCTTGTTGCCATCAACAAGACTGATCTTCCTGGCGCCGACCCTAATCGCGTGAAACAGCAGCTTCAGGCTGAAGGGCTTACGACTGAAGATTGGGGTGGTGAACTGGTGAGTTGTGAAGTCAGCGCTGAGACTGGCGATGGAATCAATACTCTCTTGGAAATGATTTTGCTTCAGGCAGATGTCTTAGAGCTGAAGGCTAATCCGACGCGACGTGCCTTTGGATATGTGATCGAGTCTCAACTTGAGGCAGGGCAGGGTCCTACAGCCAATGTTCTTGTTTGTAACGGGACGTTGAAAATAGGTGATTTTGCTTTGTGTGGGCAATATTGCGGGAGAGTAAAGGCTTTAATTGACGACCAAGGTGTTAGCGTTAAGACCAGGGGCTCGGGATATGCTATCAAGATGCTTGGACTGCCTGGTGTCCCGGAAGCTGGCTCACAGTTTAAGGTTTATTCAAGTGAGAAGAATGCGCGTATATTGTCCGAAGAGATGCAGCATCGGGAAAAGACGGGCAATTTGGGCGGGAACAAGGAGTCTTCTGTAGAGGCGCTCTTCAAGCAGATTGAGGAATCGCGGGAATTGGAATTGAATGTGGTAGTCAAGGCAGACACTCAAGGGTCTTTGGAGGCCATCATAGACTCGCTCAAGAAGATAAAGAGTTCCAAGGTTGGTCTGAATATAGTCTCGAGTGGCACGGGAAACATTACCGTGAATGATATTAAGCATGCTGGCTCCTCGGGCTCATTGGTTTACGGTTTTCATGTTGGCAAAGAGCCGGGTGTAAAGGCAGCGGCAAAGCATGAAGGTGTCGAATTTTTCATGTTGGATATTATTTATGAACTTATCGACCAGATTAAAGCTATTATGACTGAGATGCTGCCGCCGTTAATTGAAGAGCACGGCCGTGGCAAGGCAGAGGTCAAGCAGGTATTCCCTGTCGGCAAGAAGGAGCGGATTGCTGGTTGTATGATGATATCTGGATATACGACGCCAAAGTTTAAAGTCAGGGTGGTTCGCGACAAAGAGAATATGTATGAAGGTCCGATATCGTCGCTGAAACATTTTCAGGATGAAGCAAAACAGATCAAGGAAGGCCAGGAATGCGGCATACGGATTGATGGTTTTCCAGGTGTTCAGGAAGGCGACATCCTTGAGTTTTACGAATTGGAATCAAAGAAGCAGGCCCTGTAGAGAAGTGCAGAACGATGAGTAATGAGTGATGAATAAAACAAACCGGATCTGCTGGTAGCGATTAGTTTGTTGTTTTCCAATTCCCAATTCCCAATTCCCAAAGGTGATTATGTCTGTTGATCGAATGAAGCGGGTAAATGAGTTGTTGCGCAGGGAGATTGGTGATGTCCTGATGCGTCTTTTGAAAGATCAAGACGTTGATGTATCTGCTTTTACCGTCACGAGGGTGATTGCAAGCAGGAATTTGCGAACCGCGCTCGTTAAGGTTTCAATCCGTGATCACAATGAGGAGCGTGACGCAATGCTGGCACTGGTGAAGAGGCACAGGAAAGAGTTGCAGGATCACATAAACAGCGATTTGAACCTGAAGTATACTCCGCGGCTTTCGTTTGAACTGGATACGTCAGTGGAGACGGGCGATCGTGTTCTCGATATATTGTCTCATCTTGACGGAATTGATTCTGATATAGAGGAGGAGGGTGAATTTAATGGCTAACGGAAGAAGTATGTACAGGGCTCCGGTTCCTCCTAAAATGAGTGACCCTTTTGATGGCATTCTGGTTGTCGATAAGCCTGCCGGGCCGACGTCGCATGATATTGTTGATGCAATACGAAAAAACTTCGGTATCAAGAAGGTGGGGCATGGCGGAACGCTTGATCCTCAGGCTACTGGTGTGTTGGTGATTCTTACCGGCAAGGGCACGAAGCTTTCAAATAGGTTTATGAGTTCCGATAAGGTGTATGAGGGTACGATGCGTCTTGGTTCGTCTACCACCACCCAGGATGCTCAGGGTGACGTTGTGAGCGAGGGCGACTTTAGTTCTGTTACACTTGAGCAGATGGAAGAAGTCATGAAGGATTTCAAGGGTGACATTATGCAGACGCCTCCAATGGTGTCGGCGGTAAAAATCGATGGCGTACCTTTATATAAGAGGGCGCGCAAAGGTGAGGTTGTTGAGCGTAAGCAGCGGTTAATTCATATCTATGAGTTTATCATAACAAAATTTGGCCTGCCGGATTCTACATTCAGAGTAAAGTGCACAAAGGGGACGTACGTAAGGACTATATGTACGGATGTAGGAGATGCTCTAGGGTGCAGGGCGCATCTTGCGGCTTTGCGTCGGACGGAAAGCGGTGATCTAACGCTGGACCAGGCAACACCGTTTGATGAGGTGATGAAAATGTCTCGTGATGAACTTATGAATTTGATTGTACCGGCGCATAAATTTACGGCGCGAGTAACTCAGGATTAGCAAAGAAGACTGAAATGGAAATCATCTCAGATGTAACTTCGTTGAGAAATAAACGCTGTCCGATTGTTATGGCTGCTGGCTTTTTCGATGGTGTTCATGTCGGGCACAGTAAGGTCATCCTCAGCACAGTTGCGTCCGCCGCCAGCATGGGCGGCAAATCATGGATATTTACCTTTGACAGTCATCCTCTCAGAATTATTAATCCCAAGCTTTCGCCGCCGTTGCTGACTACTTTGGAGCAGAGACTGGAGTTGTTAAGGCGATTGAATGTTGATGGTTGCCTCATGATCCCGTTCACGAAGGAGCTTGCCAAGCGCAAGCCTGAAGCTTTTGTTGGAGATTTACTGAAAAACATACCGGCACTAAAGAAGATATTTGTTGGGCACAACTGGAGATTTGGTCGAAACGGGGCAGGTACGCCAGCGATGCTGAGCGATATTTGCCGCGAGTCTGGTATTGAAGTTGCGGTGGTTGGCTCTATAAAGAAGAAGGGAACAGTGATTTCCAGCACTTCTATTCGGACGGCAGTGGCTAAAGGGGATTTACGTACCGCCGCTACTCTGTTGGGTCGCGAATACAGCTTTACAGGCAAGGTAGTAAAAGGAAGAACAATTGGAAGAAAACTGGGGTATCCAACAGCTAATATTGATACGGGAATTGAGATATTATTTCCTAGTGGTGTTTATGCGGTTCAGGTTCAGGTAGGGGCCAGGGGCCGGAAATTGCTGGATGGAATATTGAATTACGGTACTCGGCCGACGTTTAATAAAGGCGGAAAAGACGCATTGTCATTGGAGATTCACTTGCTTGATATGAACCGGGATCTTTATGGAAAGTATATGGAAGTGTTCGTGAAAGCACGGATTAGGGGTGAGAAAAAGTTCGCATCGCGCGAGAAATTGAAGTGTCAGATAATGAAGGATATTAAAGAGGCGAAAAAAATACTGTAAAATCGCTTTACACGCACAGATGTTCCGTATATAGTCCCGCACCAGACGAACAAAATAGAGGTATAAAAAGAGAAAACGGGGACAAGAAGCAGTCTTATGAGTCAAATAGACAAGAAAGCAGTCCAAAAAGAGTATCAGTTGCATGACGGTGATACAGGATCATCCGATGTGCAGGTAGCTCTGCTGACTAAACGAATCGAATCGCTTACTGAGCACCTTCAGACAAACAAGAAGGACCACAGTTCTAGGTACGGTTTGATCAAGATGGTTAATGCCAGAAGGCGTTTGCTTGATTATGTAAAGCGCACTGACGAGCCACGCTATGCGCAGTTGATCAAGAAATTAAAACTGCGCCGCTAGTTACAAAAGCCCCATGCGGACAAACATACACTTCGTGGATTCTTTAACTCTTGCCCATGCACTCATCTTGCAGTGTTGAGATGTGTCCCTAAAAAAAGAAAGAAAAAGAAAATGGAAAATACAACATCAGTAACAATTAACGTAGATGGTAAAGATATAACAATAGAAGCGGGTCTTCTGGCACAGCAGGCTGCAGGCGCAGTATCTGTGACGATGGGCGAGACAGTCCTATTCTCAGCTGTTACATGCACAAAGGAGCCCAGAGAAGGAATAGATTACTTTCCGCTCCAGGTTGAATACAGAGAGAAGTTTTATGCCGCAGGCCGGTTCCCGGGTGGATTTTTCAAGCGCGAAGCACGTCCTGCAGAAAAAGAGATTTTAACATCACGCATCACAGATCGTCCGATTCGCCCGCTGTTTCCTGCGAATTATCGTAATGACGTTCAGATAAATAACATGCTTCTTTCTGCTGATGGCGTGAATGATTCGGATATGTTGAGCATTATCGCATCAAGTGCGGCGTTGACAATATCAGAAATCCCGTTCATGGGTCCGATTGCAGCTGTACGTGTTGGCCGAGTAGACGGCAAGTTTGTTATCAATCCAACTCACGATGAGCGCGAGACATCTGATATAGACCTTGTTTACGCTAGCACAAAGGAGCTTCCGCTGATGATAGAAGGTGGCGGCAAGGAAATCCCTGAGGCTGACTTGCTTGCAGCAATGAAGTTTGGTCACGCAGAGTGCGAAAAGCTTATAGATGCTCAGCTGGAACTTCGCAGCAAGCTTGGACTGCCTGAAAAGGTGATTGTAGAAGAAGAGGTTGACACAACTATCCTTGATTCTGCACGTGAAGTAGGTGGTGCAGATATGGCCGCGGTAATGTTGATTGCCGGCAAGGAAGACCGCGACAAGGCTTTGAATGAATTTAGAAGTACGCTTAAAGAGAAACTTCAGGCGAAGCACGAGGAAATGACTGTTGAACAGTATCGTTCAGCATTTGATGAGCTTGAAATTGAAGTTGTTCGTAAGAACTTCCTAGAAGACGGAAAGCGTATTGATGGTCGTCCAAGCAGGGCACTGAGAGAGTTGAAGGGTCAGGTTGGATTGCTCCCCAGGACGCATGGTACAGCTCTCTTTAGCCGTGGTGATACTCAGGCGCTTGTAACTGTTACGCTCGGTACTAAGTCAGACACGCAGTCACTGGACGCGGTTACTGGCGGCGTAGAGGAGAAGAAGTTTATGCTCCATTACAACTTCCCGCCTTATTGTGTTGGCGAATGCGGCCGTCTTGGATTCACGGGTCGTCGCGAAATCGGACACGGAGCCTTGGCTGAAAGGTCATTGGTAGAAGTGATACCTGAAGATTACCCCTACACCGTACGTTTGGTTTCGGATATTATGGGTTCGAACGGGTCATCATCCATGGCTAGCGTATGCGCAGGAACACTTGCGATGATGGATGCGGGTGTGCCGATAACGAAACCTGTTGCAGGTATATCGGTAGGTCTGTTCACTGACGAGAGTAAAGCTGAGCTGGTTACAGACATTATCGGCACAGAAGATCATTGCGGCGACATGGACTTTAAGGTCTCAGGAACCAGAGATGGAATTACAGGGTTTCAGGTAGATTTGAAGATTCGCGGACTTTCATGGGAACTCGTGGAAAGCGCATTACAGCAGGCTAAGGATTCACGGATCGAAATCATTGATTTCATGGAGAGTGTGATTGCTAAACCGAGAGAAGTGATGTCAAGATACGCGCCTAAGGTTGAAGTCATGCAGATACCTGTGGACAAGATCGGTGAACTTATTGGCCCTGGAGGCAAGAACATCCGTCGGATCACAGAGCTTTCTGGCGCGCAGATCGACATCGAGGAAGATGGTACTATCAGAATATATGCTGTCGACTCCGATTCAATGGAAGTCGCTCTTAATCAGGTCAACATGATCACTGCCGTTCCTGAAGAAGGCAAGATATACGACGGGACAGTCACTGGCATCAAGGAATTTGGGGCTTTCGTCGAAATCCTTCCTGGAAAAGATGGTTTGTGTCATATCAGCGAGATGGCTAATGAACGTGTGAACAATATTGAAGATATCTGCAAGCTGGGCGACCAGATGTGGGTGAAATGTCTCGGTATTGACGACAGAGGTCGCATCAAGTTGAGCCGAAGGGAAGCACTTAAAGAAAAAGATGCCTAATCTGGCGGGTAAGCTGAATAATAATGCTGAGAATCAGACAGTTTTATACGTTGGCTGTTCTCACAGCTGTTGAATCCATACGGCAGCCAATATGTCTGCTGTTGACGACGGCTTGTGTTCTTCTCATTGGTTTGACGCCAGTATTGTTACTGCATCAATTCGGCGAGGATGGCAAGCTGGCTCGTGATAGCGGGTTGGCCTTACATTTCGTTTTCGGCATTTTTATTGCGTGTTATACTGCCAGCTCATGCCTGGCCAGGGAAATGCGGACCGGTACCGCGTCCGCAGTGCTCAGCAAACCAGTCAGTCGTGAGGTTTTCTTTGTAGCCAAGTTCGCAGGCATCGTTGTGGTCATCTTTATGTTCTCGAGTTGTGCTGCAATAGCGACATTACTCAGTGAACGCGTGTCGATGAAGTTTTCGATGGAACCTGCTGTTGTCGGGTATGTCACGGATGGGCTTACAGGCGGAATGCTTCTGCTTGCGCCGTTTGTGGCGTTCCTGTTGGCGGGTCTTTTAAATTATTATCGTAAGCGGCCATTTGAGTCTACAGCTTTCGGGCTATTGCTGGCGATGCTGATAGTTGTGTTGCTGGTGAGCGGCTTCTTTGAGCGTACGGGACAGTTCTCTCCATATGATCTTCGCATTCATACAGGTATTATTTCCATGAGTGCAATGGTTACGTTGGCGCTTGTTGTAATATCTTCAATCGCAATAACGCTTTCATCAAGACTCAACATTGTGCCTACGATGATTATTTGCAGCGCAGTGTTTTTGCTGGGGTTGATGTCAGATTATCTCTTTGGGCAGAAGGCTTTGGATTCCACATTGTTTCTTGTCATTTTCAGTCTCATACCCGATTGGCAGAACTTCTGGACTCTTGATGTGTTGAAAGATGGAGGCGCAGTTCCCTGGAGATATGTGATGCATGCGGCGTTTTACGCTGTCAGTTATTCTGCCGGAATAATGCTCCTTGGGCTTTTGTCTTTCAGTCGAAAAGAGATGAGATGAGAGGAGATGGACTGTGGACCGTGGACAGTGGACAGTGGACTGTGGACTGTGGAGCCAGAGAAAAGAATAAAGATTTAAAGCAGGCAATCAGGAGGCGAAAATGAGTGAACAGACTGTTGTCGAGGTAAAGGGCCTCGTGAAGGTGTTTAAGGATTTCTGGCAAAGGCCAAAAGTCAAAGCTGTTGACAATCTCGATTTGTCGGTACAAAGGGGCGAGATTTTCGGGTTGTTGGGTCCCAACGGATCCGGCAAGAGTACAACCATCAAAATCTTGCTTGGTCTTCTTAACGCCACGGAGGGTGACGTAAAGATACTTGGCCATAACCCCCATGATGTCAAAGTGAAGGAGAAAATAGGCTACCTCCCAGAAGAGTCATATCTTTATGGTTATCTTACGCCTAGAGAGACGTTGAATTTCTACGGTCGGCTTTTCGGGCTTGAGTCTGGAGTAAGGAAAGAGCGAATATCACAGCTTATCGAGATGGTGGGATTGTCCCACGCTGCGGACCGGGCGGTAGGAGAGTTTTCCAAGGGTATGGCAAGGCGGGTCGGCCTGGCACAGGCGCTGATCAATGATCCTGAATTGATTATTCTTGATGAGCCTACATCAGGCCTGGACCCCATTGGTTGTCGTCAGGTCAAGGATCTGATGCTTGCATTGGTCAGGCGGGGTAAGAGCATAATCCTTTCCTCACACCTTCTTGCCGATGTTGAAGATGTTTGCGACCACGTCACTATTTTGTACAACGGGAAAAAGCAGGCGTACGGCAGGATCAATGAGTTGCTTGAGGATTCAGACAGGATACGGCTGACCATGCCGGAGCTAAGTCCTGAGAAGATGAAAACGCTGTTATCCGAGATTAAAAAGAAAACAGGATCAACCCCGGAGGTCGATCGTCCTTCCATGAATCTTGAGCGGTTTTTTTTGGAGGTTGTTGACAAGGCTAACGAGTCGGCTGTCCATCAGACGGGTGCGGTAAAGACAGAGGGTGTAGCGGAGTATCTTAACAGGCAGTAGATATGAAGAAGGTTTTAGCAATAGCAGGGTTGTCGGTGAAGTCGGCTGTAAGGTCAAGCCTGTTTCTTACCCTGATGGTGATACTGTTGATTGTCACAATAGGGCTTCCTCTGTCTGTAAAAGGTGACGGAACGCTTAACGGCCGAATCGCCCTCATTCTGTATTACTCGCTCGGGTTGACGAAGATTATCCTGGGGATTGCCACTGTATGGGTGTCCTGTTGGGCGATTGCATGGGAGGTCGAGGGAAAATATATACAGACAATTGCTGTTAAGCCTGTTCGCCGTGCTTATATTTGGATTGGCAAATGGTTGGGGATTCTTTTTGTGAACGCTGTTTTGATCGCTGTGTCGGCAGGAATAACCTATGTCATGACGGTCGGTGTGTTATCCATGTCGGGTGCTGACCAGAAGGATATTGAGATTGTCAAGGACGAGGTCTTGGCATGCAGGATAAGGGCTGAGCCTAATCGGGAAGACATTAGTAAGGAAGCGCACGACCTTGCGGACAGGCTGAAAGAGCGTGGCGAGTTTTCGGAGGAGGTCCCTGACGATGAAATCTATCTAAATGCGTACAGACGTGTAGTGGCATCGAAAGCGACAGTCTCGCCTGGTCAGTCAAAAGAATGGCATTTTGATATAAGAAAAGAGTTTAAGGGCAGCTCGAAGGTGACGGTTCGTTATAATCTCTCGGCTCGTGCAAGGCAAAGAAATCCCGTGTCAGGTAAGTGGGTGATTGGAACCGATGTCAATCCGGAGGCATATGTCAGCAAGATTAACAATTATCTTTTCGGGCGGCATATATTGAATGTTCCTGTGGATATTCTGGACGATGCAGAACAACTGATTGTTACTTTTGTTAATTCCGACCGAGACAAGTCGAATGTGGCTATTTTTGATGTGAAGAATGAAGTGGAGATGCTTGTCGTTTCCGGTGGGTTTGCGGGCAACTATTTTCGTACAGTGTTAATACTGTTTTGCCAGTTGGCAATGCTGGCTGCACTTGGTGTGACCGCCGGGTCTCTGCTGACGTTTCCGGTAGCATCTTTTGCGGTCATATCCCTGTTGATGATTTCTCTGCTGAGTCACTATTTTTCGGTCACGTATGGAGAGGACGCTGGCCATCAACATCAGGGTCATGATTGTGAAAGCGCCCAAAAAACCTCAGCGCATAGGCTGACAATGGAGCAAGTTGTTGTTCGCGCGAATGTTGTCGTGGCACCTGCGATGCGGTTTCAGCCGATAGACGCTTTGACAGACGGTCTGGTTGTCTCGCGGGAAGAGACGTTCGAGGCAATCCTGGTGCTGTTGTTGTTGTATCCAGGGATATTTGGGTTGTTTGGGGCATGGTTCTTGAGTAGGAGGGAGCTCGCATTGCCTGTTTCGTAAAGAGATGAAAACAAAGTTAATAATATATTTCATTTGTGCTGTTATGATGTTTGTTGTGGCTGGGACCCGTCATGGGAAGCTGATAGATATGCGTGTGCAATATAACCTCGATGCGGCTATGTATCTGGAGAATGCACCGCCACTTGTGGTTTTGACGACCACGGTTCTTGGTGGGTTTAGAGGGTTGATAGCTGATGTCTTATGGTTGAGAATCTCGCATCTTCAGGCTAAGGGCGATTATTTTGAGGTAGTGCAGCTGGCAGATTGGGTTACTAAGCTGGAGCCCTGGAACACGGAAATATGGTCGTTTCATGCGTGGAACATGACGTACAACATAAGCGTCATCATGGCTGAGGAAGAGGATAGATGGCGTTGGGTCTATAACGGAATCCAGTTGTTGCGTGACGAGGGTTTGTTGTATAACCCCGGTGATTCAGAACTATACAGGGAAGTGGGGTGGATATTCCTGCATAAGATCGGAGCACCCATTGACGAGATGCATCAATATTATAAGACCATGTGGGCCAAAGAAATGACAGACTTGCTTGGAGGCGGTCGGCCCGATCTCAGAAATCTTTCCGATAGCGTCAGGCAAAGAATGGAGAAAGACTATAAGCTTATCCCGGAAATCATGCTTGAGCTTGAATCCAAATATGGTGCCTTGGATTGGCGTACGCCTCAGGCGCACGCAGCTTACTGGACATACAGAGGGTTGAAACTTGCCGAGCCGGGAAGCGCGTCAGCCAGTCGCTGTGAACTTATGCTTCGCCAAAGCATTCGGTATATGCCTGAAGACAAGTAATGCGAGACACGTAGCACGTAACAGGTTCACCACGCCAAAGGCGTGGTGACAGAGGGGACTTGTTCTCGGGCTCTACGGTAAGTTTATTCTGGATTCTATCAGGTCAGCTAATTCGTCAAACTCGTTTGCCTTGCTGGTCTGCCATTGAGGCGGCTTAATGTTTTTACGCTCGCAGAGCCAATTGAGAAGCTGTTCACGTAGTGGCTTCGAGTCGAAAATACCGTGAATATAACAGCCGAAAATAAGACCGTTCTCTGAGATGGATCCCGCGGATTCACTGGTTTCTTTGGATGCGCGCTGAGTTATCAATAGTGGTTGATTAACGTAGACTGCTGAAGATGTGCGTCCTGCATGAATCTCGTAACCAGAGAACGGCGTCTGTGGTTTAGCAAAGGGAAGTGGTTGTTCTATGTGTCCCTCGACCTGGGCGAGCTCTTTGCGCGGAACGAGGACGGTGTTGAGAGGAAGCAGGTTCATGCCAATATCTTCGCCAGCGGTACCTTCGATGCCGGACGGGTCGGAGATTCTGCTCCCGAGCATCTGGTATCCGCCGCAAATCCCAAAAACGGGAATATTATCGCGTGCAAGATCCATGATTGCGTCTGTAAGGCCTTCCTCCTGGATGCAGTTGAGATCAGCCCTTGTGTTCTTTGTTCCTGGCAGTATGACCAGATCTGGTCTCCCCAGCTCCTGAGTCTTGCTTACGTATCGCACGGAAACATCATTTGTATTTTCGAGCGAAAGAAAATCCGTATAGTTGCTGATTCTTGAAAAACGAATCACAGCGATGTCAACAAGGGCGTTCTTTGTGAGGGTTCGTTTCTCGAGACCGAGCGAGTCCTCGTCTTCGATGTTCAGATTACGAATGTACGGCAGTATTCCGAGGACAGGAACGCCAGTAAGTTCTTCAATCTGCTGGATGCCGGAGTCTAGCAGGGATTCATCGCCTCTGAATTTGTTTATTATGACGCCTTTGATGAGTTTGCGGTATTTTTCCGGTAGAAGCTTGATAGTTCCATAAATGCTTGCGAACACACCACCGCGGTCAATGTCGGCGACCAGAATGACATCTGCCTGGGCATATTCCGCCATGGACATATTTACAAAGTCTTCTGCCATGAGATTGATCTCGGTGGGTGATCCGGCGCCTTCCAGAACAATCATATCGTATTTCTGGGCAAGGCGGTCGTAGGCGGCATGAGCGGCTTGCTTCATCCTATCCTTCATCTCGTAGTATTCTTTTGCTGGAAAATTGCCGATAGGTTCTCCATCGACAATCACCTGGCTGCCTGTATCACCTGTTGGCTTAAGAAGAACGGGGTTCATGTCGGTATGCGGCTTGATGCAAGCCGCCTCAGCCTGAACTACCTGGGCTCGGCCCATCTCACCACCTTCTTCAGTAACAAAAGAGTTTAAGGACATGTTCTGTGCTTTGAACGGGGCGACCTTGATGCCTTTGCGCTGGAAACATCGACAAAGTCCTGCTGCCAAAACGGTTTTACCAGCATCGGACATTGTTCCGACGAGCATGATGCTCGTCGGATGGTTGATGGTTAATGGTTGCTTGTCCGCCTTAGCTTCAGTGGCGGCGGGATGGTTAATGGCGGCAATCAAATCATCAACTTCATTTTTTGGGCGGACGGCAAGGCGCACATACTGTTCGCCGAGTCCGGAGAAGTTGGCGCAGGAGCGGATAAGGATGCTTTTTTTGAGAAGGTCTGCCTGTAGCTCGGAGGCCGATGTTGTGTTGGGGAGTTTTACGAGGACATAGTTGGTAGATGATGGTGTAATGGTCCACCCTTCCAGTTGATTAAGTTTGTCGGTCAGATAGCCACGCAGTTCAGTGACTGTCGCTCTGGACTTGTTCAGATATGACTGATCGCTATAAAGTTTTATTGCGGCCTGTTGTGCAAGAGCATTCACGCTCCAGGGGAGGCGTGCCTTTTTGATTCTGCCGATTGTGTTCGAATGCGCGTATCCCATGCCTAGGCGAAGGCCGGGGATGGCAAAGAACTTGGTCAGGGACTTGATGACTATAAGATTTTCCGGAATGTCCTCTCTGATAAGTGTTCTTGAGGATGAGTCTTCAACAAAATCCATGAATGATTCATCGATTACTATCCATTTGCTGGTGTTGTTCTGAGCAAGCGAGATGATTTCGTCTGGGTCCAGAATTGTTCCTGTTGGATTGTTTGGGCTGTCCAGGAAAAGAAGGTCAGCCTCGGAATCCTGAAAATCCGTCATTGCATTGATCTCCACGCCATTCAGTGAAGAGGCATCACATATTTCCTGGTACCCTGCGTAGCATGGTGGCATCCATGCGGGTTTATCAGGCTTGAGCGATTGAAGAATCCAGCTCATTATTTCTGTTGAGCCGTTCCCGACGAACACGCATTCATCGTTGACGCCGTGTGCATCAGCCAGGGCGGAGGCGGCGTTATCGGCATAGATTTCAGGGTATTGCTGTATACCGTTACCTGCAGACAGTATGGGCATTATGCAATCGGGTGGACCTAGTGGATTTATGTTAACACTGAAATCAAGTTTGACATCAGGCACATCGATCAGCCCGAGCTTTTGCGCTATAGCTGATATGTCGCCGCCATGTTTATTGTCGGGCTTTAAAGTCATGAGAGGATAATAAGGCAGATGACAACCGATATCCAGCCAGCAAGGGTAATAAGTTTACATGCGGTTCGTATCTGGTCGGGTGTGGCGTCAGGTGTCCCGTCACCAAGCCATGGTTTTTCTACTGTTCCGTAAGGATATTGTGTGGGGCCGCCCAACTTGAGATTGAGTGCGCCGGCGACAAAGCTTTCCGCATGGGCGGAATTGGGCGATTCATGCTTGAGCCGGTCACGAAAGAAAGTTCGCACGGCTTGTTTTACGTTAAGTCTGCATATAAAGGCTGCAGGTGTTAGGACGATCAGAGACAGTCTTGCGGGAATAAAGTTCAGGACATCGTCGAATCTGGCGGCGAAAGTTCCAAATCTACGGTATTCCTCGTTTTTGTGTCCTATCATGGCGTCCATGGTATTGATTACGCGGTAAATCAGAATAGCCATGACGCCGGTTACAGCAGGAGACAGCCATGTGTATCTGTAAAGGAATGTGGCGGCTGTGAACCAGAACAAAGGCGCGAAGAAACCATCAACATAGTTTTCGGCTACGCTCTCGACCGCGGCGCGAGCTACGTTGTCTTTATCCAGATTACTGCAGTCACGGCCAACGATCTTGTCGACGTTGGCTCTCGCTTCTTGCAGGTTGTTTTTATCAAGGCTTTCGGCAATTGGCATGGCATGCTTCACCATATCCTTGAGTGCGATTGAGGAATAGATGAGAAAAATATCAAGAGGTATTGGCGCGAGTGGGTGCAGGATTTCCAGGAGGCTACGGAGAATGATGTAAATGTTTAGTGTTACCAGAATCATTATTACCGTCAATAGAAGGCCGCTGAAGAAACCGTTAAGTTTCATTTCAAAAAGGAGATTCTTTAATGTGGTCACAGCCTTGCCTATGATGCGTACTGGATGTAGAGGGTATTGAGGGTCACCCAGGAAGCAATCCAGTGAGAACGCGAGAATCAATAAAGTTGCCGGTGTAAGGTAAAACATGGGTGTATTATTACCCGCAGATTATATATATGTACATAGCTAAATGCCGGAGTCAGCCAATTCAATCAGCCTTAAGGCAGGCCTGGCTGAGTCTGATGATGAATTTGCAGAACTCATGAAATCAAGAAAGAGAGGCATCGGCAGCAAGGAATTTCGGAGATGGGTGGACAAAGAGTATGAATTGCTAAAGAAAGCTTGTGCAAGAGGAGAGGATGTATCATTTCGAAGAGATGCAGAGCTGTTTGATGTAGATCATATATTGGA